>JAGTVG010000176.1 GCA_018224645.1 Cyclobacteriaceae bacterium | reverse complement strand
CTGACAGGATCCCTGCTGGCCGGTAAAAAAATAATCTGGACCATCTTTAAATACTGGATATGGAAGTGATAATCACCGTGACCTATCTAGGGTCCATGACCCTGATCCTGGTCTTCAGCCTGGTCCAGTTTGACCTTGCCATCCAGTATATCCGTTCAAAAAAAGGACGGGCGGAAAAACCGCAACCGGCCCTGAAACCTGGAGAATATCCTCAGGTCACCATTCAACTTCCCGTTTATAATGAAAAATACGTCGTCAGACGATTGCTTGAATCCGTCACTGCACTGGAATATCCGAAGGATAAATTTGAGATCCAGGTTCTGGATGATTCTACCGATGAAACCAGCCGGATCATCCGTGAAACGATGGAAGAAATGGTAAAAAAAGGCATAAATATAACACTTCATCACAGGACCAAACGCGAGGGTTATAAAGCGGGAGCCCTTCTGGATGGATTCAAAAAATCCGCTGGTGAATTTATCGCCATATTCGATGCGGATTTTATCCCTGAAAAAGACTTTCTTCTGAAAACCTTACCCCATTTCAGGGATCCGGCAATCGGGCTGGTTCAGACAAGATGGGGGCATGTCAATGAAAAATATTCCCTGCTGACGAGGCTTCAGGCTTTCGGGCTGAATGCCCATTTTACCGTGGAACAGGTCGGCCGAAGCGCTGCCGGAAGTTATATTAATTTTAATGGAACGGCAGGAATATGGCGGAAACAATGTATCCTTGACGGCGGCAACTGGGCCATGGATATGCTTTCCGAAGATCTTGACCTCAGTTACAGATCACAACTGAAAGGATGGAAATTCAAATACCTGGAAAATGTGGTCAGTCCTGCCGAGCTTCCGGTTGTCATCCAGGCCATCCGTTCACAGCAATTCAGATGGACCAAGGGTGGTGCAGAAGCCGCCAGGAAAAACCTCGGCCGGGTTTTAAGTTCCTCACTTAAACTGAAAAATAAGATCCATGCCGTATTCCATCTGCTGAACAGCACTGTTTTTCCACTCCTGTTGCTGGCAGCCATAACAAGCATTCCCCTTTTACTGATCAAACAAAACAAACCCGTTTACAGTTTGTTTTTCGACTTGGGATTCATATTCTTTATCGGTTTCCTGGGCCTATCCGTTTTTTACTGGGTTTCCGCCAGATACTTTCATCCTGATAAAACATTAAAATATTATTTGTTTCATTACCCGCTCTTTCTCGCCTTCAGTATGGGCCTTTCATTTCAAAATACTGTCGCTGTACTGGAAGGATTATTTGGAGTAAGAACCGAATTTGTCCGGACTCCCAAATTCAATATCCAGACAAAAAAAGATACGCTGAAAAATAAAATCTACATTGAATCAAGGGTCACCTGGCAGAACCTGATTGAATTTTTTCTTTTTTTATATTTCCTTGCAGGAGTTGTCCTTGGCATTTTCTTTGGGGACTATGTCCTGGTCATTTTTCACCTGATGCTGGCCTTCGGATTTGCAGGTGTAACTTATTATTCCTTAAAACCCCTTAAAATCAATGCCTGATCTGAAATATGGTAAACATGTTTTCTGGATTAGCTCGGCAATATCCCTGATATTTTACATTCTGATCAGTTATCTGACGCCAAGGCATGAATCCTTGCCCCTGCTGATTTATTATTCCTTTCTTTTTATTGCTTTTTTATTGATCTATGGTGTTTCCAACAGGGAACCGTACGTTAATTATGCATACATGGCGGGGATCGCTTTCCGCCTTTCCCTCCTGTTTTTGGTCCCCAATCTTTCTGACGATGTATACCGTTTCATCTGGGACGGCCGTCTTACAGCCCATGGAATTAACCCTTATGTTTTCCCCCCTGAACATTTTCTTTCAAAACCCGGATACGAAGATATCGGGCTGACCCATTCCCTGTTCGATCTTTTTGGCAAAAATACCCATAGCAGTTATCCTCCTGTTGATCAGCTAATCTTTGCTATGGCTGTTCTTATCTCGCCGCGGTCCCTTTTTGGAAGTATCCTTGTGATCAGGGTTACCATCCTGGCTTTTGAAGCCGGGAATATACTGATCATCAGGAAACTCTTAAAGACCGGGGGGAAACCTGTCAGGCTGGGATTGTTGTATGTGTTGAATCCGCTTGTTATCCTCGAACTGACGGGGAACCTGCATTTTGAAGGGATCATGATCTTTTTCCTTTTATTGACGTTGTGGTTTATCCGGAATAACGGCTTTATACCAGCGGGTATTGCTGTTGGTTTGAGCATCCTGGTCAAATTGCTGCCGCTCATTTTTCTGCCCTATTTCTGGATCAGGTACAGAAAAAAAGGATTCGTTCTCGTAGCCCTTTCCGTGATCATAATCATTTCGGGTTTTCTGCCGTTTTTATGGATAGATTCAGTCAGGGGGTTTCTGGAAAGCCTGGCCCTGTATTTCTACAAACTGGAGTTTAATGCGAGTATCTATTTTTTGGTAAGGCAGATCGGTTACTGGGCCGCCGGATTTAATATCATCTGGATTGCCGGGCCGTTGCTTGGATTCCTGGCATTTTTGCTGATCATTTACCTTTCATTTTCTGATTATGCAAAAAAAGTCAGGACAGAGGAAACGGTCATGTGGCTTTTGATGATTTACCTGGCAATGACAACCACCCTTCATCCATGGTATGTCATCACCCTTCTCGTCCTTTGCATTTTTACGGAATACCGGTTTCCGTTAGTTTGGACTTTTTTCATTTTTTTTACTTATGAAGGATATTCGGTCGATGGTTATCAGCCGGATTACTGGTGGATCGGACTGGAATACCTGGTGATTTACGGTATCATGCTCTGGGAAATAAGGACCGTTCCGGAATTTCATTCCAGTCCGGTGACTCGTGGTATGAACAGGATCGTGAGGGGTTAAAGTGGATTTCAATGATTCACTGGATCACGGGATCAATGGATCAATGGATTCGCTGATCCCGAGGCCCCCGAGTTTGTCGGTGCCTCGGGGACGCTTGACATCCCGCCAATGTCGGAATCATAAGCAGACGGGAAGATATGGAGATTTAGACGGAGATGAGCCATCATTGAATCCAACCCTTGACATCTCTCACAACTCCGGAAAGTTTCAGTTTGTTGTGAATTCAATACCATTGCCATATTATACCCACCCCTGCACCCCTCCAGTGGAGGGGAAGTCCGGTTTCATAAAAAATTATGGTTAACATTAAATGAAAATAACTTTTATTATGTCTTCACCAAATTCAAATAGAATTCGGGGCCATCTTCAAAAGTGTCATTTCAGCCCGATAGAACCGGGGGGAGAAAACTGATTTCGTCTGGATTTTTGATTACCATACGTTAACAGATTCCCCTAACGTCCTGGCGTGAGAGGAACGGAATTTTCAAGACGGTCGACTTGAAGTCAGGAATAATAATCCTCT
>JAGTVG010000175.1 GCA_018224645.1 Cyclobacteriaceae bacterium | reverse complement strand
CTCCGATTATTCATAATATTCGCGTCAATTGAGGAAACCAGATTTAATTTATTAATAACCAGATTTTTAACCGCCTCAGTTGCTGGCGGAAAAACTTTCCTGAGATCGATTTCATCCGTCTCACGCATTAACCTTTTGATCTGTTGCATGAATATGTTTTTGATTTCCGTAGCAACATTTACCTTACAGATTCCCAGCCTGACGGCCTTCCTGATCTGGTCATCCGGGACACCTGAACCACCATGCAGCACCAGGCATGCCGCTGATACCCGGTTGATTTTCTCCAGCCTTTCAAGATCGAGTTTTGGCTCCTTTTTGTAAAATCCATGTGCTGTGCCAATGGCAATGGCCAATGCGTTGACTCCGGTGGTTTCCACGAATGTTTTAACATCTTCCGGTTCTGTATACCCGATTAAATCCGTCGATTGGCCCAGTTTGGCCACATAGCCAAGTTCAGCTTCTACGTTAACGCCATAGTTTCCGGCGATTTTTACAACTTCCCGGGTCATTTTTACATTTTCCTCAAAAGGCAACTCTGACGCATCGATCATCACAGAATCAAATCCTGCCTTAAGGCATTGAGCGGCAAGCTCCACCGTGTCACCATGATCCAGGTGGATCCACGATTCTACTTTATAATATTCGATGGCGGATCGAGCCATCGCAACAGCATTCTCGAGGCCCATATAATTAATGGAGCTTTTTGTCAATTGCAGTATAACCGGAAGTTGCGTTGCCCTTGCCGCCTCCATCAATCCCTTCAGCGTTTCAAAGTTGTAGAAATTAGTGGCCAGGAGTGCCTTTTTTTGTTGCCTGACCTCATGAAGTTTATCCTGAAGTTTCATTTTCTTTATATTGAATGATTTATAAGTCAATCTCAAAATTAAATTTTTCCGACGCAACTTTTTTGACCTCCTCAAAGCTGATAAATGCCGTGGTGCCTCCCGGGGCGGTGGTATTTATGGCACCCATAAGATTCCCAAAACGCAGACATTGTTCTATGTCGGCATCCTGTAAAAATTTCAGAATAAAGCCTGCATTAAAACTGTCCCCCGCACCGATTGCATCGATAAAATCAGGATTTGGGTAAGGTTCTGCCATTATTTTCTTACCAGCCTGGTAACCCAGGGAACCTTCCTTGCCCATCTTGACTGCAATGATGCTGGCAGGATCTTTTATAGATTCTATGGCTGAATGAACATTACCCGTTTTTGTTAATGCCATAATTTCCTGATCGTTAGGTAAAAAAACATCCACTAAAGGAAGTATTTTTTTAAGGTTAAGGTTCCATCTTTCCACTGGGTCCCACTGTGTATCAAGTGAAGTAGTAAGGCCCAGGTTTTTTGCACGAAGAAAAATATCCGGAAGATGGTTAAGGATTCCGGGTTGCAGAAAAACCGATGAGACATGGAGGTGCCGGCACTGCTGCAGCACATCCATGGTGATTTCCCGGAGGGTCAGATGTTCCATGGCACCGGGATAGGTGACCATGGCCCTCTCTTCACCATAATTCAAGGCTATGGTAGCTCCGGTTTTATGTTCACTGTGCCTGATAATATATTCGGTGGACACCTGTTTCTGACCAAGGGTGTTCACCACCTGATTACCGAAATCATCGTTTCCCACAAGTCCGAGAAAAGCCGTTGTAGCCCCGATGATGCTCAGGTTGCATGCGAATATGGCAGATGAACTTCCCAGGGTAAGCTGCATATCACCGGCCGTGATCTCCTTTCCGATTTCGGGAAAACCCCTTATATTATTCAGGATCAGGTCCACATTGAGTTCACCAATCACCAGCACATCATATTTTTTCATTTTACGGAACCATTTTATCTATAACTGGTCGGTGAACCTCCTGTTTTACAATAAGGGATCCACCGGATTTTAACATCTTTATTCTTAATATAAAATACTGATTTACAAATATTAGCAAGTTAATTTATATTTTTTACTTCAGGTTCACTTCGACTTTGGGTAAAAGCATTTTAACATCATGCTGGTATAACATACCCAGGTCTTTTCTAAGGCAGTTTGCTCCTCCACAGGCTACACCCAGCATGAGCATTTCCTTGGCATCCATTTTGTTTGCCAGTCCGACGGCAAGACCCGCCATAAGGCAATCGCCGCTTCCTACGGCACTGTAAAATTTTTCCAGGCTCACCTTGCCGTGGAGGATAATATCCCCCACATTCATGTATAAGCCTTCCTCACCTGACGTAATGGCCACGAGATCAACATATTCTTTGAAATATTCAACCACATCATTTATTTCAGATAATCCCGTGTATGATCTGCCTTCTGAAATATTCAGGTGAATGGCATAGGGACGTTCCCGGAGTCCAAGATTAAAATGGTCGCCGGTGGCATCGAGGAATACCGGTTTATCCTTTTTTTTAGCCGCCCTGATCATTTCCGCATACCCTCCGGCCGGGGCGCCTTTCGGCCATGACCCACTCATGGTGATCACATCGGCCTTTTCAAGATAATGATTAAAATTTTTTATAAACTCCTGGTAATCAGCAAGAGTGATCTCCGGACCGGTACCCAGTAATTCCGTATCGTCGTAGATGCCCTCAGATTTAAAGGTAAAACAGGATCTCGACCAGTCATTCAATCCGGGTCCGACACATTGGATATTTCTTTTAAGACATTCATTTTTTATCCAGTTCCCGGTCTCTCCGCCCCAGAATCCCAGCAGGGTTACCTCTTCGCCCAGTTCCGATGCGGCCAGGGCGACATGCACACCCTTTCCGCCGGGGTATCTTTTTTCCCCGTTGGCCCTGTGTACCTTTCCTGGCTCGAGGGATTCCACCCATACAAAAGTATCGACAGAAGGATTTGGACAAATGGCTAAAAGCATGTTTTATTGTTAAAACATTCGATTTTAGATATATATGATTGATAACAAACGAATAATGATCATTGATTTTAATTAAAAATAGATCTTAAGATTGTCATAAATCGAAAAGGCAAAATACATAAGTTAAAAGAATATTGAGTAAATTCCGGTAACTTTTTATCTCCTTAAATAAAATAGATTTTCATATCCATGAAACGTTTTTTAATATTTGCCTTATTGCATTTTTTATCAATATCCTGTAATCAAAAGGAGGGAATAATGAATCATAAATTAACCAGGATGGATGCTGAGGTTTCAATCAATGCTGACTGGAATAAGGAACCGTGGCAAAAAATGGATGCCATTCACCTGTCAAATCATATGGGTATTAAACCCGAACATTTCCCTGATACCCGGGCAAAAATTGCCTGGGATGATTCTGCCATTTATATTATATTCCGGGTGGAAGACAGGTATGTCAGATCGGTTCATAAAAATCATCAGGATCCGGTGTACAAGGACAGTTGCGTTGAGTTTTTTTTCATTCCGGAGGAAGACATAAACAATGGCTATTTTAATCTGGAAATGAATTGCGGCGGAACAATGCTTTTTCATCATCAGACAAGACCCCGTTCCGGTGCCGTAAACATTTCTGATGAGCATATTGGTCGGATAAAGGTGGCGGCCACCTTACCACCGATCGTCGAACCTGAAATCGATCAAAAAATAACCTGGATAGTTGAATACAGGATCCCTTTTTCAATCCTGAAGGAATATCATAATTTTGTTCATCCGGAAGCAGGGACCCGATGGAGGGCTAATTTTTATAAATGTGCCGATGATTCTTCACATCCTCACTGGTTAACCTGGGCCCCTGTTGAAAATCCTGCCCCGGATTTTCATCTGCCACAATATTTCGGATGGATTGAGTTTTGATCCGGCGGGAATGGAACAGAAACACGGAAACAGTTATTCTCAGAAGTTAGCAGGAACCTTTACGATTGAAAATCATTGATGGTGCCGGAATGCAACCTTCCGTCAACGGAAACATACCATGTATAAATTCCTTCCCGCACGGAAACCTGATCATCATTCCTGTGATCCCACTCGAGGACAGCTGATGAAGATATGGTGGAAGTTGAGGCAAAAGATCTGATCAACTTTCCTCTTTCATCTTCGATCCTTGATTCTATCACATGATTTCTTTTTGAATTATCAAGGAATACCTGTAACTGATAAGCATCTTTTGATCCTCTAACTTCGCTGATCCGGGACAGACTTTTTTCAAGGACCGGAGGATTGTATTCCGCGGGATTTGATGTTAGATCATATTTCTGCAGGTTATCCATTGACAAACTACCCATTTCATGGTTTTCGGAAGCTACCCGTAAAAATGAAGCATTGGGGTGTCCTTCCGGTGTCCTGCCGTCATGGGTCCCGATCAACGAAAATTCCTTTTTCCCCCGTGCATGGTTAATCATCTGGAGCAGGTAGGAATCCAGGGCAACGGGATCCCTGCTTACGGCCAGGGTATTGGCATGGAACACCTTGCCTGAAAGTGGCCCACCCTGGTATACGCCTGTCAGGGCATCAAGAATATTCAATATAAATGGAGCATGCCGGTCAATATTTTTATAAAACGCGGGTACACACAACCTGGTGCCTGCAAATGGACTGTTTTCTTTATTCCATTCCGTACCATGAGTTCCCACCGGGTTGTCTGTACAACCGTAATTGTTTTTCATGGCACCGGTGATTCCGGCTTCCCGGTGGTCCTTGGCTATGGCATAATTGATCAGGAAATCATTGTCGTACACAGCCTTATAAATACG
>JAGTVG010000174.1 GCA_018224645.1 Cyclobacteriaceae bacterium | reverse complement strand
GGGATCACGATCTCATTGGCAGGAATGGCAACAATATACGCCAGCAGGATGACCCCGTTTAATCCGATCAGGATCCCGAATGGATCCATGAAAGTGATCATATGTTGTGCAACACTGGCGTCGTCCATATGAATGTTGGAGATCAGCCAGATTACCGCCCCGGCCGGAAGGGCAAAAATGATGGCTCGCCAGAGGACAAAGATTGTACGGTCGATCAATGATTTATACAATGTCTGCCAGATCCTCGGAGGCCGGTATGGCGGCAGTTCCAGGCTGAAGGCGGAAGCTTCGCCCTTTAAAATTGTTCTCGAAAGCGCCCATGATACCACAAAGGTGAGAAAAATCCCTAAAACGGCGACAAAGATCACTGCAGCAGAGGAGAGAAGGCCAGCCAGGTAAGCCGGTGCCAATCCGCCGATGAAAAGACTCGCAATCAGGATCTGTGTCGGCCAGCGTCCATTACACAGGGCAAAGTTGTTTGTAATGATGGCGATGAGACGTTCGCGGGGGCTGTCGATGATCCGGGTGGATATGATGCCCGCTGCATTGCATCCAAAACCCATGGACATGGTCAGAGCCTGTTTGCCATGACTTCCAGCCGCCTTGAACAAACGGTCGAGATTAAAAGCGACCCGTGGCAGGTATCCGAAATCTTCCAGCAGGGTGAACAAAGGAAAAAAGATCGCCATGGGGGGCAGCATCACACTGACTACCCAGGCCGTAGCCAGGTACATGCCATCGATCAGAAAACCATTCAGCCACCAGGGCATTCCAATCTGGTACATGAGATCCTTGAGAAAGGGATGACCCTGGTCGAGCAATAACCATGCGAGACCCCTGGATGGATAATTGGCACCAATGATCGTAAGCCAAAGCACTACCGCCAGCATCAGGAACATAAGCGGAAATCCCCAGATCCGGCTTGTCACGATCCGGTCGATCACCTGGTCCATGTAAAGTCCCTTTTTTTTATCAGGGTAGGTCACACAATGATCAGCGATTTTACCTGCTTCAAGGAAATGGTTTTCTACGAGTTCATCATGAAAATTGGGTACCAGATCTTTTTTCAGAGATTCAGCCAGTTTTTCAGTTTCATTTAACTGTGATTCATAAGGTAGTAGGATTTTTAATCCATCCTTACGGAGTTTCTCCGCATCAAATATGCTGTAATCTTTTTCCGTACGGATATGATCCAGAAGTTCACCGCTTTTTAAAGCTTCGATAATGTCTTCATCTTCATCCAACACCCGTTCGGCAAGCCATTCGGTGTTGTCAAGCTCTGGAAAACTGGCGAGTAGTTTGGCACTTACTTCATTAACAGCCTGGCTCAGTTTTCCGTTCTGATAGAATTTGTTCCGGGTTTTTGCGGGATACCGGCCATTGGCCACATCGCTGATGGCCCCAAGCAGTTCTTTAAGTCCCTTACCGTATCTTGCGGAGGCAGGGATTACAGGCACACCCAGGTCCCGGGCAAGGGAACGTTCATCTACCTTAAGGCCCATCCGGTCTGCTTCATCCACAAGGTTAAGGCAAACCACTACCCGATCGGTGATCTCAAGGATCTGCAATACCAGGTTCAGGTTTCTTTCAAGACGAGTGGCATCCACGACAATTACGGTGACATCGGGTTTGCCAAAGAGGATAAAATTCCTGGCAATTTCTTCATCGGCGCTTCTCGAAACCAGGGAATAAGCCCCTGGCAGATCGACAATCTTGAAATTCTGACCGGCGAAATTAAAACCTCCTTCTGCACGGGTCACTGTTTTCCCGGGCCAGTTACCGGTATGCTGACGAAGCCCGGTTAATGCATTGAAGACCGTACTTTTACCCACATTCGGATTCCCGGCCAGGGCAATCACGTAATCATAGTTTGAAATGTTAATACCAAGCCTTTTCAGGTTGCCTTCCCGATAGGAAGGACATCCATCACATCCTGCTTGGCCTGACTGCACAGGCTGGGTCTTTTTTACGTCTTTTTCCTTTACTTCAACTTCTTCCATAACCTGTAAACCTATTCCTTAACCTCGATCAGAATTTTCGCTGCCTGTTCTTTTCTGAGCGCGATCACCGCTCCCCTGATAAAATAAGCAAGCGGTTCGTGCAATGGATTGTCCAGTGCATGGGTGATCTCCGTACCCGGTACTACACCAAGATCGAGGAGCCGGAATCGTTCAAATCCCTGACAGCTTTTATCCAGTCCAATGACTCTGGCGGTTTTTCCCGGACGCAGATCTTGAAGTGTTCCCATGGTTTTTATTTGATTAAACGCAAAATAACGAAAATGTTTTGCTAATTTAAAAAAAAATTTAGATATACCTAAATTTATTACCTGGTAAAGCTAATGAAATTTCGGGAAACAAAATAATGATGCAGACAAAGAAAAAAGGATTGTTTTATATCATTACCATGTGGTGGGAAAAACGCGATTACATGATAAAAAAAGATCGGGTTGGTCAATGTTTGAGATCATTCGGTTGAGGAGCATGGGATGTATAGAAAAACGTATCGGACTGTCGCACGATAAGCAAATAAATTAACTAAATAGGCGCTGGCATCCGCTAAACAGGCGTTAGCAGCCGTTTGTCCGCCAAAATGGTAAGCATCCGCTTATGCCCTGAACCATTAAAAGGTCGTAAGTATCGGCCAGTGCCTTGAACGAAATACAAATCCTCCCTCAGAATTCCCCTTCATACAGGGGCCAGTTGGGATCGGGAACATGCGCCTCCCGGATGATCTCCATCATTTCACCCACCACCTCAGGATGCTGTCCTGCCACATTGATGGTTTCACCGGGATCGGATTGGAGGTCATACAGCTCAATCGGATTTTGAGGATTTTCCCAGACATCGAGTCGCAGAGCTTTCCATTTTCCTTTAAGAGCAGCCTGTGTTTTGCCCTGTTCGTGGAATTCCCAGTATAAATATTCATGCCTGGGTTGCGTATTCCCTTTCAATTCAGGCAGGAACGAAATTCCGTCGGTGTAATCGGGAATCCCGGTTCCCGCCAGGTCACAAAATGTCGGCAATACATCCCAGAAGGCAGAAACATGATCGGATATCCTCCCCGGTTCGATTGTTCCCGGCCACCAGGCGATCATGGGAACCCGGATTCCACCTTCGTAGAGATCCCGTTTCATACCACGCAGTTCTCCGCTGCCGTTAAAAAGCTGAGGTTCGGCGCTGCCATTATCACTGGTGAATATCACGAGCGTACGCTGATCAATGCCGGCGGACCTGAGTTTTTCCATAATTTTACCAGCATAGGTATCAAGACGGGTGATCATGGCCGCATAGGATTTTCTTTCGTATGACCAGTCCCTGTCTTCATAAGGCTCCAGAGTAGGGGTTTCGAACTTTAGACCTTCAGGAGCTTCCCCGTTATTATGCGGGATGGTGACAGGTAAATAAAGAAAAAAAGGTTGATCAGCATGGGCAGCAATAAATTCAATGGCCTTTTCAGCGAATAAATCATTTGAATAATCAACTTTTGTGGTGGAATAACTCCCCAGTCCACGGGTCCAGTGGTCCCGGGGAAGATAAGTCACCTCATTTTTGAGGGGAACCTTCTGGCCGTTTTGATACAGGTATTCCGGGAATGCGTTATGGGCATGTACCTGTCCGTAATATCCGAAAAATTCGTTAAAACCCTGTTTCTGAGGATCTCCGGAGGTGTTTTCCACTCCAAGGCCCCATTTCCCGAACAAAGCTGTGGAATACCCGGCGTTTTTCAGAAGTTCTGCCACGGTTACCGTTTTATCCGGGATCTGGAACTGCCCATAGGGTTCAACCTCCATATTTCCCCTGGAGGGTGTATGTCCGGTATGCAGACCGGTCATCAGGACACTCCTGGATGGGGCACATACCGATGTGCCGGCATAATGCCGGGTAAATCTGACACCTTCCCTTGCCAGCTGATCTATTTTCGGGGTGAGAATCTCTTTCTGGCCATAACAGCCTAACTCATGATAGCCCAGATCATCGGCAAGAATATAGATAATGTTGGGTTTAAGTGCCTCTTCCGTTGATTTACGGTCCGTCTCACCGCAAGCGACGGATAACAGGCCCATCGCCAGTAAATAAAATAAAATCTTATGCATTTGCTACACGGATAATTTAAGGTAAAAGTTTTTTAACAATTTTATTTTTTCTTATCATTGATAACCAAATTTAACCAGTTATGAAAAACCAGCAAATTAAAAACCTGAAAAGGTGTGCTGTAGCAGTATGCCTTTTTTTCCTTGTTTTTTCCTGTGAAAATCCTCTGGATGATCCAGGTTCCTCCGGGCTTTCCGGAAAAATATCCATCGATCTGAAGATCGAGATGATGATCAGCAAAGCATCCGCAAGACTATCCGAAGTGTTGACGGATGATTTTGTGGTGGAGATCCGGACAGCCGATGGTTCGGTCTACCAACATTATGAGAGGCTTGCCGATGTACCTGACCAGATCCCGCTTGATCCGGGCAATTATTATATAGCCGTTCATTCGCCCAATTCAAATACAGTGGCTTTTGAAAATCCATTTTATGCAGGAGAATCAGATATCTTTTCACTGAATTCCGGCGAGGAGAAAATGATCCCCATTATTGCGGTAATGGCTAACTGTATGGTCACGGTGGTTTATCAGCC
>JAGTVG010000173.1 GCA_018224645.1 Cyclobacteriaceae bacterium | reverse complement strand
ATGCGGATTTGGGAGCCATTGCTCCCATTTCTTTTAGATTATTATTAATAATTAAGGCTGCCCTTTTGAGACAGCCTCATGAGTTTATTTTTTCAGGATCATACTGATCAGCCAGCCCATCAGGATGGTGATCATAAACCCGATCACATTGTACCAGAGGTAACCGATATCGACAAATCCCAGGATATTCAGTAAATGTAACAGGAGAATCAGGATCTCCGCGATGATGGCCCCCATAAAAATGGAAGTGGCCTTAATGGACCTGATGAAAAACGCGGCGATAAAAATCCCCAGGATGGTGCCATAAAACAATGATCCGACTATGTTAACCGCCTCGATCAGATTTTCAGCCTGGTTGGCAATAAAAGCAAACAGAATGGCGATGCCCCCCCAGACGGCTGTCAGTATTTTGGATACGGTGAGGATATGCCCCTCGCTGCCCCTGCTTTTGAAGAGACGCTGGTAGAAATCGACGGTCGTCGTGGATCCCAGGGCATTGAGTTCACTGGAGGTTGAAGACATTGCGGCAGAAAATATCACGGCAAGCAATAATCCAATGATCCCGCGGGGAAGATAATTCATGATAAAGGTGATGAAAACATAATCGGAATCCCGGGTATCATAACCGGGATCTGATTTCAGCAACAACCCTTTGACTTCATTTTTAATGATCAGGGATTGCTCCTGAAGTTCCCTCACCTCAGTGGATTTCCTTTCAACCTGCCGGATATTTTCATTCTCCAGCGCCTGATTCAATTCGAACAGCACGGACCTCTTTTGCCGGAAAGTTTCCGAATGTTGTTTTTGCAGTGAACGATAGGCTTCCGGGTGATCCTGCATCAGTACATTTTCAACCGCCGGACCTTTGAAATACACGGGTGGTTGTTCAAACTGGTAGAATATAAATACCATAACCCCGACAAACAGGATAAAAAACTGCATGGGGATCTTGAGCAGGGCATTGAACATCAATCCCATCCTGCTTTCCGTAACATTTTTACCTGTCAGGTAACGGGCAACCTGTGATTGATCTGTCCCGAAATAAGATAAAGAAAGGAATAAACCGCCCGTTATCCCGGACCAGAAAGTATACCTTTTGCTGAAATCAAGGGAAAAATCCACCGCTTCAAGTTTGCCGAGTTTTCCCGCGATTCTTACCGAATCCATGAAGGAAATCTCTTCCGGGAAATAATCGATGATCAGGAAAAAGGCGATGAACATGCCCAGCATGATCACACCCATCTGGTATTTCTGTGTTAAACTGACTGCTTTAGTTCCCCCTGTTACCGTATAAATGATCACCAGGATACCCACCAGCAGAATGGTGAAACTCAGGCTCCAGCCCAGTATGGTTGAAAGGATGATGGCCGGAGCATAGATGGTGATTCCGGCGGCAAGACTCCTGTGCAACAAAAATAGAAATGCACCCAGTAAACGGGCTTTCAGGTCAAACCTTTTTTCAAGGTATTCATAGGCGGTGTATACTTTCAGGCGATAAAATATCGGAATGAAAACGGCAGAAACAACGATCAGGGCGATGGGAAGTCCAAAATAATTCTGGACGAATTCCATGCCATTTTCAAAGGCATAGCCCGGCGTGGATAAAAAAGTGATCGCACTTGCCTGGGTTGCCATGACAGACAATCCAATGGTGGCCCATTTCATGGAATTGTCTCCCAGAAGATATCCCTGAATATTTTTACTGCCCTTTGTTTTCCAGGCGCCATACACAACAATGAATCCAAGGGTGCCGAAAAGTACGATAAGATCGAGCGTACTCATGAAAAATTCACAGTAAATAAGTAGAATAACACCACGAGTATCCCGAAGACGGTCAGGACAAAGGCATACATATGTCTCCAGCGCTTAAAAAAGGGAGGGCTTTCATCAATTCTGGAGGAATCTTTTTTTTCTGCAGTCATATAAGCTTATACCAGGGGAGAATAATTCACTAAATGCTTGACATCGTTGTTTGTATGTATTTTAAAACCTTCTCCATTATGGTGCAATATATATAAACTTAAATTAACATGCTCGAAAAGATCCATATCGGCAACTGAATGACCGGTGATCCATGCAAGCAGGATCTTCATCGCCCGGCCATGCATACAAACAAGTACATTTTTTTCATCTGTATTGTTCAGGATATGATGAATGGCTGTTTCCTGCCTTGCTTTCACCTCGACAGGGCTTTCTCCCCCATCGAGTTTCAAATGAATATTTCCCTGCTTCCATGATTCAATGATCTCTTCATAAATCCTGTTGGTTTCCGGACTGAACCAGACTCCTTCCGATCTGCCCCAGCTGATCTCATTCAATCCGGGGAGTATTTCATGCGGAATTCCCTGCCGGATAAATTTTTCAACGGATTGAATGGTCCGCCTGAGGGAGGATGTATATACTTTTTCAAACGGGTAATCCTTATAACCTTCATAGAACAATTCAGCCTGCCTGTATCCATTTTCGTTCAGGGCAGAATTTACACCACTTCCCTGGACGACCCCGGTACGGTTATAGTCGGTCTCACCATGCCTGATTAAATATATTTTTTTCACATCCAATTTTCATAATTTTGCGCTAAAGAATATATATTTCACCTTAATTGCAAATATTCAAATGATCAATACAGCCGTATCCCTTGATATTCTGAATCAAACCAGCAAAAATACAATGGTAGAACATCTGGGGATTATCTACACGGGAATGGGTCCGGATTTTATTTCAGCGAAAATGCCTGTTGATCACCGCACCCATCAGCCCCATGGGATATTGCATGGCGGGGCTTCGGTAGTACTGGCCGAAACCCTGGGCAGCGTAGCCGCAAATTTATCCGTCGACCAGGAAAAATATTACTGTGTCGGTCTGGAAGTCAATTCGAATCATGTCAGAAGCATGAAGGAAGGTTGGGTACAAGGTACGGCCATTCCCATACACATCGGGAAAACCACCCAGATATGGGAAATAAGAATAAACAATGAACAACAGCAGCTTGTTAATATCAGCAGACTTACCATGGCTGTATTAAAATATCATAAGGACTGATATCATGCAGAGACCGGGAATTAACATGGAATTTTTACGGGAGAAAGAAACGGCTACCTCCCTTCAACAGCTGCTTGACGCCGCTTTTCAGCATCATTATGCCATCGCAGCCTGGAAGAACACCGGAAGGGAAGTCATCAATGTTGTCATCGATCTTTCCGAACAATATAAGGATCCGGTTGATCCTGAACTCGAAACGCTGAAACCCGGATTTCTGGTAAGCCCGTTTCTGAACGAATCCAATCATCTTGCGTATCTGGTAAAAGCCGATGTTCACTTTCAGGGAAAGAATGGTCACGAATTAAACGCTATTCCCCGCCCGGATTTTCAGGATGATGAAGCAGGGGAGAGATTCCTGGATAAATTACCGGAAAAAAAACAGGCAGTACTGCCAAAATACTTTAATATAGACCATGATAATCTAAAAGACTCAACTGAAAAGGATTTTAAGGATCTCATTCAGCTGGCCATCGACCGGATCAGGCTGGGAGAAATTCAAAAGGTGGTACCCTCCAGAAGGGAAACCATTGACCTGCATGAAGATTTTAATCTTGCCAGCGCCTTCATGGAACTGACCCGGCAATATCCGGAGGCATTCATTTCGTTTTTCAGCATTCCGGATAAAGGAACATGGATGGGAGCAAGCCCTGAAATCCTCATTGAAATCAATGAACAGGGCATTTTCCGGACTTCAGCCGTGGCAGGAACCCAGTTATGGCATCCGGAAGAAGACCTGTCTTCAGTGGCCTGGACACAAAAAGAAATTGAAGAGCAGGCACTTGTAAGCCGCTATATCATCAACAATTTTAAAAAAATCAGGTTACGTGAATTCGAGGAGTATGGGCCCAAAACCATACGGGCAGGGAATCTGGTTCATCTGAGGACGGATTTTACGGTGAATATCCGGGATGTAAATTTCCCGCAACTGGGAACGGTTATGCTGAAACTGCTTCATCCTACTTCGGCCGTTTGTGGAATGCCGAAGGATTCTTCCGCAGAATTTCTTCGAAAGCATGAAAATTATGACAGGGAATTTTACAGCGGATACCTGGGCCCGGTCAATATTGAGAACCGGACCGGTCTGTATGTCAATCTGCGCTGTGCCAGACTGCTGGATAAAAAGGCGTTTTTATATTCCGGCGCCGGGATCACCCTGGATTCGAACCCGGAAAAGGAATGGCATGAAACCCTGATCAAAAATCAAACGATGATGGAAATTCTGAGAGCAGGAGAATAAAAATTTAGTTTAAATTGAGTTACTTATAAGTCGGATTGATTGTATAGTTCATCAGTAATGCCCATAATTGGCTATAGCATATTTTTCATCAATATTTTTTGCCAACATCAAAGTTGTCCAAATAAAATTCCCATAATCCTTTTCTCCAAGTTGATTGGAATCAACTATGCCGTTGAAAATCTTTTCATTAAAAATTGCCTGTTCCCTCATAATGTTTTTAATATTTTTAACTACAACATCATCTTTGAACCATTCTCTCAAGGGAACTTCAAAGCCTTTTTTGGGAGCTTTAAGAACCTCATTGGGTAAGATTTTTCCTATGGTTTTACGCAATACGCTTTTTCTTTCAAACCTTTGTTGTTTAACGCTTTTATCGACAGTAGTCATTAATTCAACGAGTCTGTAATCAAGGAATGGGATTCTTGCTTCAAGAGAATTCGCCATGGTCATTCTATCAACTTTAACAAGATAATCATCAGGTAAACTATGCTTATGGTGATAATACATAACTTTATAAAAATCATCTTTAAACGCACAACCTCTAAAAAAATCATGTAAATAATCTTCAATGCTGATTTTATCTTTTATCGGCTCAGTTAATTTTTTAATGATTGAATATTCGGCTAGAGCCATTTTTTCTATAGTTCTCTTTTCATAGGAATATTTTGAGGTTTTTAAAAACTTCCCTATTCCGTTTAATTTATATCTGATATTGTTATTTGTTAAACCTGATGACCAATCAATTAGTGATTGAAATAAAGCATAAATGGGATCTGGAATTAAATTAATAAATGCTATATATTTTAAACCCAAATATGCGGTATAACCGGAAAGGACTTCATCTCCTCCATCGCCAGTTAAAACCATCTTTACTTTTCTGGAAGCAAATTTGGATATTTCGCCAGCAGGAATGGCCGACGCATCACCAAAAGGTTCATCAAATATTGTTGATAAATTATTTAAGGTATCCTCAAATTGAATGGGCTCCAGGTAATGGAGGTTAAACGAGGTATTAAATCGTTTCGCAGTAATTTGTGCTATATCACTTTCATTAAAAGATTTATCAGGAACTCCGACAGAAAATGTTTCTACTTTATGTTGGCTTATTTTACTCATTAATGCAACAATAGAGGATGAATCCAACCCTCCACTTAATAAGGCCCCATAAGGAACGTCACTGCGCATTTGAATTTTAACTGAATCCGTTAAGATGTCTTCGAATTCTCGATATATTTCCTTTTTATCTTTTTTGAGATCTTTTTCATCGATCTGGGGGATATCCCAATATTTCCTGACTCTGATATCACGGCCGTGTATCACCATGTAATGACCAGGGAGTAATTTATTGATGTCCCTATAAAATGTATACGGACCCGGAATATTTGCCAGAAACAAGTATAGTTCAATGAGTTCGGTTCTGTAATTCCTGGGAAATCCAATTTGAAAAAAAGATTTCATCTCTGACGAAAACAAAAATGATTCATTCCATGAAGTATAGAATAGAGGCTTTTCGCCTAATCTGTCTCTTGCAATAAACATTCTTTCTTTTTGGTTATCCCAGAGTGAAAAGGCCCAGCATCCAATGAAATGTTTTAAACAATCTACACCCCATTCAAGATATGATTTTAAAATAACTTCAGTATCTGATTTCGTTTTAAATTTGTGACCGAGTTTAATTAACTGGGATTTAAGCTCTAGATAATTGTAAATCTCCCCATTAAAAACAAGGGCAAGATCGTGTTCCTTGTCTAACATCGGCTGATCACCACTTTCAAGATCAATTATAGAAAGCCTTCTATGACCTAGACCAATATTGTTGGATATATAATATCCCTCTCCATCTGGTCCCCTGTGTCTCAGGGCTTCCGTCATTGATGTTAAAATAAATTTATCGATGGTTTTCTCTTTGTTAAAATGAAGGATTCCAGTTATTCCACACATTATTTTTTACTTTAAAAAAAATTACAACTCCAATTTATTCTTCGGAAATTTTGAAAAGTAATCCTGGGTTTGCCTTTAATTTTCACCCTATTTAAGGAGGATTTATTTTTCAACAATAGATTTTTTTATGTAATGAATTATTTTAAATCAGCTTTGTGAAATTAAGATGTATATCAACTTGAAAAATTTTTTACTCCTGCCAAATACTACTGCCTATCTGCAATATTTCCGGATTGCCTCGTCGGCTTCCGGTACATCCAGATTTCCGGCCATTCTGAAATCCTCACATGCTCCCGAACGCCGGTTCATTTTGATCCTGACTGCCCCGCGGTATAAGTAGGCTTCCCCCAGCTGGTGAT
>JAGTVG010000172.1 GCA_018224645.1 Cyclobacteriaceae bacterium | reverse complement strand
GTGATTGTGCGGCAAAGGCCGCGTTAAGTTCGATCAGTTCGATATCGTTCAGCCTCAGGCCGGTTTTTTCCATTACTTTCGGGATTGCTTTTACAGGGCCGATCCCCATGATCCTGGGTTCCACGCCTGCCACAGCATAGCTAATCAGCCTGGCCCGGGGTATGAGGTTCAGTTCCTTAACGAGTTTTTCCGACATGATGAGAACAAAAGCAGCGCCATCCGATGTCTGGGAGGAATTCCCGGCCGTGACCGTACCATCCTTCGCGAAAACAGGTTTCAATCCTGACAAAGCTTCAGGATTTGTATCCTTCCTCGGCCCTTCGTCCGTATCCACGGTATAACTCCTCGTTTCCTTTTGGCCTGCTTCATTGATAAAAGTTTCCTTGACTTCAACAGGGATGATCTCTTCCCTGAAAAACCCCTGCTCAATGGCATGGACCGCCTTCCGGTGTGACTGATAAGCGAATTCATCCTGGTCCTGACGGCTTATCCCGTATTTTTTCGCCACTTCTTCCGCGGTAAGGCCCATGCTTGTATAATAATCCGGATGTTCGGAAGCGAGGGTATAATTCAATGCCGTTTTCCAGCCCAGCATGGGCAGGAGCGACATGCTTTCAACCCCACCGGCAAGGATGCAATCTGCCAGGCCCGCGTGTATGCGGGTGGAAGCGATTTGAATGGCTTCCAGTCCTGAACCGCAGTAACGGTTAACGATCATGCCGGGTACTTCCACCGGCAGGGCCAGCAGGGATATCATCCTGCCCATCTGCATACCCTGTTCGGCTTCCGGAATGGCATTCCCCACGATGAGATCGTCGATACGGCCCGGATCAAGTCCATTTACCGAACCTACCAGGGATCTGATCACCGCAGCGGCCAGATCATCGGGACGGGTAAACCTGAACCCGCCTTTTTTTGCTTTTCCCACAGCCGATCTGTATCCTGCAACTATGTATGCATCCATCGTATCGATTTTAATTTTTTAACACCTGATTTTTTCATTTTAACGCACATTCAGAAATCGCGGGTATAAATTTCAAATTCCCGACCGCAAACCGATTCAGGAATCATGAATCGAAAATCGTCCATAAAGTATTGAACTTTACTTCATGGCGGGAATTGCAAATCACGATTCCTCAGTTTCTCAATGGCTTTTTCCCCTGGAGAATCGCTTCGATCCTTTCCAGGGTTTTTCTTTCCGTCAGCAGCGAAAGAAAGGCTTCCCGCTCAAGTTCGAGCAGATATTCCTTTTTAACTTCCATCGGATAGGAAAGATCTCCCCCACAGATCACATGAGCAATTTTCCGCGCGATCCTGGCGTCATGTTCAGTGATATAATTTGCCATCAGCATGCCATGGATCCCGGCCAGGAACAGGGCCATCCCCGTTTGACCGGGAACCCTTATTTTTTCTTCCGGATCAGGCATAATGTATCCGGATTCCGCCAGTCGTAGGGCCGCCATTTTGGCATCACTGATGAGCCTGTCCCGCTGCAGGGTTATATGATCTTTTTGCCGCAGGATCCTCATATCAAAAGCTTCCCGGGCTGAAGTTGCCACTTTGCCGGTGGCGATGTTCAGGAAAGTGTTCTGCAGGGCGTTCAGTTCTATATCTCCTTCTTCATAGTCCATCGATATCCGCCTGGCCATTTCCTTCGTCCCGCCACCCGCCGGGATCACCCCGATCCCTGCTTCCACCAGCCCGATATAGGTTTCTGCCAGGGCCTGTACCTCATCGGCATGCAGCGTAAGTTCGCATCCCCCTCCCAGCGTCAGGCCGTGGGTCGCCACCACCACGGGAACTCCTGAATACCGTGCACGCATCATGGTATCCTGAAACTGCCTGACGATCTGTTCAATTTCCTCATATTCCTGTTCAATGGCATACATGAACAGGACTCCCAGGTTGGCTCCAGCCGAGAAATGCTGTCCCTGGTTCCCGATCACCACCCCCTGGAATTCCGTTTCAGCCAGGCTTATTCCATGGTTGATCCCTTCGATCACCTCACTTCCCAGGGTATTCATTTTCGAATGGAACTCAATATTCAGAATGCCATCCCCCAGATCAAACACGGAGGCGCCTGAATTTTTCCAGATCACCTTTTCCTCCCGCAGGGTATCGAGAATGATAAAACCTTCCATTCCGGGTATTTTCAAGTAAGCCCCGGAAGAAATATCATAATAATATTGAGCGCCTTCCCTGACGCTGTAGAACCGGGTTATCTTTTTATCCAGCATATCATAAACCCAGGGTGCCGGCTTGTATCCCATATTTTCCATTTCCTCCACGGTCTTCCGGACACCCAGCACATCCCACGTTTCGAATGGACCCATTTCCCAGCCAAAACCCGCGCAGATTGCTTCATCGATCTTATACAGTTCATCCGCGATTTCAGGGATGCGGAAAGTCATGTACTGGAACAATCCATAGAACGAATCCCTGTAAAACATGGCGGCTTTATCTTTTCCGGCAAACAATACCGGGAACTTCTCCCGCAGGGTTTCCAATCCCCGGGCTGCTCCAAGGGATGCGAATTTCACTTTTTTCCCGGGTTTGTACTCGAAGGTTTTCAGGTCGAGGGTCAGGATCTCTGAATTGCCCTTTTTATCCTTTACCTTTTTATAGAATCCCTGGCCTGTTTTTTCACCCAGCCATTTACGTTTTTCCAGTTCATGAACCACTCCGGGAAGTTTGAAAATTTCCCGTTGTTCGTCATCCTTGAGCATCGCGTAAAGATTTCCAGCCACGTGGATCAGGGTATCGAGCCCGACAACATCGGAGGTCCTGAAGGTGGCGGATTTGGGCCGCCCGATCGCTGTACCTGTCAGTTTATCGATCTCATCGATGTCAAGGTCCAGCTTTTTCATCGAATCGATCACTTTCAGGATGGCGTAGATCCCGATCCTGTTGGCAATGAAAGCGGGTGTGTCCTTGCAGATAATTGTTTTTTTCCCCAGGTACAAACTGCCGTATTCCATGAGGAAGCTGACGACATCTTCACCGGTATCTACCGTGGGAATGATCTCCATCAGCCGCAGATAACGCGGAGGATTGAAGAAATGGGTTCCGCAGAAGTTTTTTATGAAATTTTCGCTTCTTCCTTCGGAAAGCATATGAATGGGAATCCCGGAAGTATTGGTGGTGATCAGCGTGTTATCCCTGCGATATTTTTCCACTTCCGCGTAAAGCTTTTTCTTGATCTCCAGGTTTTCTACCACCACCTCCATGATCCAGTCGCAATCCCTGACCTCCGGCAGATCATCCCTGAAATTGCCAGGGGTCACCCGGCTGGCAAAGGACTTATGAAAAAGTGGCGCCGGATTCGATTTTATGGCAGACTGGAAGGCATTCCTGACGATCCTGTTCCTTACCTCCCTGTCATCGAGCGTCAACCCTTTTGATTTTTCGCCGTCGGTAAGCTCTTCCGGAAGGATGTCGAGCAACAGTACATTCAGGCCAATGTTGGCAAAATGACATGCTATCCTGGAGCCCATGATGCCTGAACCAAGAACCGCTACTTTTCTGATGATCCTTTTCATAAAATTTATTCAGCATTGAGAATTTTTGTGATTTCACCCGTGCTTATGATCTCATGGATCTTGCCGATAACTTCCCGGAATACTTCAAGTTTCTCCCTGGGGATCTTCTGATGGATCAGCTGGTTGAAGGTCCTGACCGTTTTTTTGGCAATTTCCTGTTTTTTCCTGCCCAATGGCGTCAGGAAAATTTTAACCAGGCGCCCGTCATTGAGGTCCCGTTTTCTAACGATCAGTTGTTTGTTTTCCATCGATTTGAGTATCCGGGTCAGGCTCCTGGCTTCCATACCCATAAGCGGGGCAATCTTGGTGGCCGGCGTCCCTTCCTCAGAATCAATGTTCAATAATACAAACCCAATGGATGTGGTGATATGGTGCTGCATGGCATACTGGTTATACATCCTGGCAACCGCATGCCATGCACCCTTGATATGATAGTCAATAAGGTCCTCTCTTTTCATAATTTAAATAT
>JAGTVG010000171.1 GCA_018224645.1 Cyclobacteriaceae bacterium | reverse complement strand
GAAATGAGTATGAGCCCTGTTACTTGATTTTTATCCATTTCAGGTATTAATTAACTTACGGTTCTCAACTTTATTTTTTTTATGCTCCAGGGAAGCGGCCACAAAGTTAACAAATAATGGATGAGGATTTAGCACTGTGCTTTTTAATTCTGGATGAAATTGTGTTCCGATAAACCAGGGATGATTTTCAAGTTCGATGATTTCAACCAGGTTTGATTCCGGGTTTATTCCGGAAAACACCATTCCTTTTTCCTTAAAAAGATCAAGATACTGGTTGTTGTATTCATACCGGTGGCGGTGTCTTTCACTTATCTCCGTTTTCTGATAGATGGAATGTATCTGGGTACCCGGTTCAATCCTGCACTTATACGCCCCCAGACGCATGGTACCCCCTTTCATGGTAATGCTTTTCTGCTCTTCCATCAGATCGATCACCGGATCGGGTGTATTTGGGTTCACCTCCGTTGAGGCGGCCTCTTTTAATCCAACCACATTCATGGCAAATTCGATCACCGCACATTGCATTCCAAGGCATATCCCAAAGAAAGGGATATCATTCTCACGGGCATATCTGGCGGTTTCAATTTTCCCGGGAATGCCCCTTTCCCCGAACCCGGGAGCAATCAGGATCCCATCCAGGTCACCCAGCATTTCTTCACAATTGGAAGGTTTTATGTCTTCCGAATGGATGGTTTTTACAATTACCTTACATTCATTCTGGGCACCGGCATGTACAAAGGCCTCATTAATGGATTTATAGGCATCCGGCAATTCTACATATTTTCCTACAAGGCCAATGGTAACCTCACTGGTCGGATTTTTCAGCCTTCCCAGGAATTCTTTCCAGAGATCTATGTTTGGCTCCTTATAATTATTGATGTTGAGTTTTTCCAGGACCCTTTCATCCAGTTTTTCTTTCCGCAATACAATCGGTACATCGTAAATGGTTTCTGCATCCTTTGATTCTATGACTGAATTGATCTGTACGTTGCAGAATAGGGCAATTTTTTTCCGTATCTCCAGCGGCAGTGAATATTCTGTCCTGCAGACCAGGATATCCGGCTGAACCCCCGCTTCCAACAGCTGTTTTACAGAATGCTGTGTCGGTTTTGTTTTGAGTTCCCCCGCAGCTTTCAGATAGGGGACCAGGGTGAGATGGATCACCAGGCAACTCTGAGATCCCAGGTCCAGTTTAGCCTGCCTTACCGCTTCAATAAAAGGCAATGATTCGATATCGCCCACACAGCCGCCGATTTCCGTGATGATGATATCATATACGCCCGTTTCACCAAGTGCGTAAAAATTCCTTTTGATCTCATCCGTGATGTGGGGAATCACCTGAACCGTTTTCCCGAGATATTCACCTTCCCGTTCCTTGGTGATCACCGTATGATAAATCCTGCCGGTTGTTACGTTATTGGCCTGTGAGGTGAAAACATTCAGAAAACGTTCATAATGTCCCAGATCGAGGTCAGTTTCAGCGCCATCCTCGGTAACATAACATTCGCCATGTTCGTATGGGTTCAGCGTACCCGGATCAACATTGATATAAGGATCGAATTTCTGAATGGTGACGGAAAGACCTCTTGCCCTTAAAAGTTTACCCAATGATGCTGAAACAATGCCCTTTCCGAGGGACGAGGTAACACCTCCGGTAACGAAAATATATTTAGTGGGACCCATAAGCGGTTTTTTTTAAAAATACACCTATGGGATACAAAGTTAAGATTAATAAACGAATTATGAGTCCTGCGCAGGTAACTATTTGGAAATAATTTTTCACGGTTGATTCTGCCCTGGCAGGCAGCCTTTATGACCCCATGGACGGGCAAATTCAGGAATGCATGGAAAGTTCATAAATTTTTAGAGTTAACTTTGTGGAAATCAAAGTATCTCTGGATCCTGACTGATGGATTATACAAATATCCTGGAAAAATTTCCGGTACTGAAACAAATTGGCATTATTTCTGATCAGATGAATTTCTCGACCTATGTGGTTGGAGGATTTGTCCGTGATTTTTTGCTGGACCGGAAGGAAAAAAAATCTGATATAGACATCGTGACAGTTGGCAGTGGAATAGAACTGGCAAAGGAAGTTGCTGATCATATAGGCATTAAAGGTAAAATTTCAGTCTTTAAAAATTTCGGGACGGCCATGTTCAGATATGGGAAAATTGAACTTGAATTTGTGGGTGCCAGGAAAGAATCCTATAACCGTGAATCACGGAAACCCGTGGTCGAGAATGGCACACTCGCTGACGATCAGCTGAGGCGTGATTTTACGATCAACGCCATGGCGATCGGGTTGAACAGGCAAAATTATGGCCGGCTGATCGACCCGTTTGAGGGAATGAAGGACCTTGAGAAGAAAATGATCAGGACGCCCCGTGATCCGCTCGTCACTTTTTCAGATGATCCCCTCCGCATGATGCGGGCGATCAGGTTTGCGGCACAATTGAATTTCGATATTGAACCCAATACCTTTGACAGCATCATCCGGAATAAAAAACGGATTGAAATTGTCTCACAGGAGCGGATCACCCAGGAATTGAATAAAATTATACTTTCGGATCCGCCTTCCTATGGATTCCAGCTAATGTACCATTCCGGTCTTCTTGAGACCGTCTTGCCTGAAATGACGGCGTTACAGGGGGTGGAAAAGATCAAGGGAAAGGGGCATAAGGATAATTTTTATCATACATTGATGGTATTGGATAATGTGGCAGGTAAATCGGCCGATATCTGGTTACGTTGGGCGGCGATCCTTCATGACATAGCCAAACCTGTGACCCAGCGTTTTGATGAAAAAGCCGGTTGGACATTTCACGGTCATGAGGAAATCGGTGCCCGGATGGTCCCGAAAATATTCAGGCGTTTAAAACTTCCCATGAATGATCCCTTGCGTTTCGTCCAGAAGCTTGTCAGACTGCATCTCAGGCCAATCGCCCTGGCGTCGGATGAAATCACGGATTCGGCGGTGCGCAGGCTTCTGTTTGAGGCAGGGGATGATGTGGATAAATTAATGCAGCTCTGTAAAGCAGATATTACCTCAAAAAATCCTGAAAAAGTAAAAAGATATCTTAGTAATTTTGCCAGGGTTGAGGAGAAACTGGTCGAGGTTGAAGACAAGGACAGGGTCAGGAATTTTCAGCCTCCCGTTTCAGGGGAGGAGATCATGGAGACCTTTGGACTTAAACCCGGCCGAATGGTGGGTGATATCAAAAATGAGATCAAGGAAGCCATCATGGATGGTAAAATAAAAAATGATTATCAGGAAGCCTATCGATACATGATCATGATCGCTGAAAAATCAGGCTTATCCATAAAGAACAAAAATTAATACATGATACAATGAAAAAATATTTTGTAATTCTTTCGGTTTTTTGCACCTCCTTTATTGCCGTTACACCGGGCATGGCGCAACAATCCAGTGATATCAAATCTTCGCTGAATTACCGGATCCAGAAAGGCATCTATAACAGGGCGCTTAAATACAATGATGTCAATATGGCCATCGATGCGTTGTATAACCTGGCAGTCATGGAACCCCAGAATGATTCCCTGCTGTTTTCCCTGGCTTACCTGTATTTCGACAGCCAGAATTATTTTTCAAGCGTGCTAACCCTGAACGATGTGCTGATGCTCAATCCGGATAATATTTCAGCCCTGGAAATGAAAGCCGTATCACTCGAGCGGGTGGGAGCTACGGAAAAAGCCCTTGAGGCCTATGAATCCCTGTATCTGAAAAGTGATAACAACTTAAATTATTTATATAAAGTTGCCGTTTTTCAATATGATCTGAAACGATACGGTGAGTCGAAAACGAACATCGATATATTGCTCAGCAAATCCGAATCGGATGAAATTAAATATATGTTTCCCAACGAGGACGATCAGCAGCAGGAAATCCCGATGCGGGCCAGTCTGCATAATATGAAAGGCCTGATTGCCAGGGACGGTGGAAATCCAACCGAGGCCAAAAAACAATTTACCATTGCGCTGGAGATCTCGCCTGAATTCTTTCTGGCAAAGAAGAACCTCTCGGAGCTTTCGAATAACTGATCATGAAGGTTCTACACCATTCATGTGAGAGGGAGCCGGTGTTTGACCGGTTTTTTTAAATATGATATGCAACCTTCCATGTATTCTCCTGTCTTTAGGTTGATAATGATTTAATATAATTGGGATTGGAATTCAAGGAACAGAATGATCTGATAAAAGGTTGTATTGATGGCGACCGGTCAGCCCAGTATGCCTTTTATAAAAAATATTCCAAAGCCATGTATAACATCAGTTACCGGATAACCAATGATTCAGATGATGCGGCGGATGTGCTTCAGGAAGCATTTCTGAGCGCTTATAAATATTTGCATTCGTTTAAGGGAGAATCCTCGGTCGGGGCCTGGCTGAAAAGGATTGTGGTTAATGCCTCAATCAACCATATTAAAAAACAGCGGCTTATGTATGAACCGATCGAGAATCATGAAGCAGGAGAGGAAGAAAATACATTGAGGGATGAAGACATCATCCTTGAGCTGGAAAGGGTTAAATCGGCCATTCAACAGTTACCTGATGGATTCAGGACTGTATTTTCCCTTTACCTGCTGGAAGGATATGATCACCGGGAAATTGCTGATATTCTGGGAATTTCAGAATCAACCTCGAAATCCCAGTACAACCGGGCTAAAAAGAGATTAAAGGAAATATTAAAAGAAAGGGTATATATCAATGGATAAGCTGGAAAAATTCATCAGGGAGAAGCGGGCATCTTTTGACGATCTCACTCCCCCCGATTCAACCTGGCGTAAGATCAATGGCAGGCTTGATTCGGAGGGAAGGCAGGTTTTCCTGACCCGCCATATGTGGAAAGCGGCAACCGTTTTGTTGTTTGCTGCGGTAATCTGGTTGATGGTGGACAGGCAGGATCAGCAGGATCCATTGAACCTGAGTCAGATAGAGACATCAGAGGGGATCGATCTCAGGCAGGTAGAAAATTATTATGTAAATCTGATCGAAAATAAACAGCATGAGATCCGGAATTTTATTGATGTTTATCCGGAAGCTGATGAACAGTTATTATCCGATGTATATAAACTTGACTCAAGCTACCAGGAATTAAAAAAGAAATTATTGCAGGGACCAAATGAAAAAATCATTGACGCGATGGTCATCAATCTGCAGACAAGGATTGAAATTTTGAACCAGCAATTGAATGTTTTGGAACATATAAAACAATTAAAAGAAGAAAACGATGAAACCTCGAAGATATAATGGTTACCTCGTATGTGCGGTAGCATATCTGGTCTTTATTACCAGCGTGTGGGCCAGGCCGAATGAGGAAAAACGGAAAACCATAGAAAAATCCTATGCGGTATCCGATGCTACTGAAATGAATATTTCAAATTCCTTCGGTAAGGTTCATGTGGAAACCTGGGATAAAAAACAGGTGACAGTTAAAATCGATATCATTGTCAATGCCAGCACTGAATCCAGGGCGCAGGAATTTCTTGACAAGATTACGGTCAATATAAATGACAGCGACCCGCGAAGCGAATTGTCGTTCAATACTTCCATCGATGGAAAAAATGCAGGCCGGAATACCTCATTCGAGGTCAATTACACGGTGAGTATGCCCAGGAATAATCCATTGGACTTGAAAAACAGCTTTGGCGACGTATATGTGGGCCCCTTGGGAGGTAGCGTAAAACTCGATGTACAGTATGGAAATCTGAACACAGGTGCGCTCTCAGGAAATGCTGAAGTGAAACTTGCCTTTGGAAGTGGATTCAGTTCCATCGAATCATTCAAAAAAGGTGAATTGCGGTTGAGCTATTCAAAATTGAATGTCAGTGAGATTGGGGTTGCGGAGGTTAATAGCCAGTTTTCGACCCTTGAAATTGATAAAGCTGGAACCCTTGAACTGACCGGAAAATATGGTGAAATTGAAATAGGCGAGATAGAAAGCCTGGAAGCCGATGTAAATTTTTCCGGCTTTGAAATTGAAAAAGTGCTTAAAGATATTGAACTCGATATTGATTACGGCGGCCACATTTCCATCGGGCTGGCCGGTACAGTGAAAAAGGTGGATATCCAGAGTAGTTTCGGGCCGCTTGTTCTTGAAATACCATCCGGAATGAATGCAAATTTTGAGGCCAATCTAAGTTTCAGTGATCTGAATTATGACGAAAGCAGGATAAGCTTCAGCAAGGTGATCAAGGAGCATACTTCCAGTGAGTATGTGGGGAAAATTGGCAGTGGTGGGGAAGCCTCGATAATTATTACCTCTAAGTACGGTAGTGTCCGGCTCAGATAGGATTCAATAGAAAATATTCTTCAATTCGATATTTTCCTTACTTGAATCCTTCAGCCGTCCGCCTTCACATTTCAGGATCCTGGCGGGGTGGTTTTTGATAAGAAAATAATCATGTGAGGCCATACATATGGCGGTTCCACTCCGGTTGATCTCCAGGAAAAGTTTAAAGATACCCTCGGATACTTCCGGATCAAGGTTCCCGGTTGGTTCATCAGCCATCAGAATGGCAGGTTCATTGATCAGGGCGCGTGCGATCACCACCCGCTGCTGTTCACCACCGGAAAGCTGATGTGGCATTTTATGCCCTACAGCGCCCAATCCAACACGCATGAGAACATCGGCCATTCTTGCTTTCATTTTCCCTTTATCCTTCCAGCCTGTTGCCTTCATGACAAAATACAGATTTTCATCTACCGTTCTGTCGCCGAACAGCTGAAAATCCTGGAAGATTATCCCCAGTTTTCTTCTCAACAGGGGGACCTCATTCTTTTTTATATCACGGAGCTTAAAACCTACTACCTCTGCCTGCCCCAATCTCAGCGGCAGATCGGCATACAATGTTTTTAACAGGGAGGATTTGCCGGATCCTGTCCTTCCGACAATAAAGACCAGTTCTCCCTTTTCCACTTCGAAATTCACATCGGAGAGGATTGTCTGGTTATCCTGAAAAATGGATGCATCCTGCATGTTGATGATCGGGCCTGTTTCGAAACTCATGATTTTATAATTCCAGTTTTTGAAGTTTACCAAAAGGTAATTTTTCTACGTATTTTTCGAATTCTTCTTCCCTGCCTTCAAGTCCGAATTTTTCAAGCCTGTAGGATTTCCCGGGTTTATAGCTGAAATAACCGATCAGGATAAAATTTTCATCCCGGATTTGTATATAATCCGGAATCTTTTTTTTACCCTTTACCTTAATGATATACATAATAAAAGCAATTTATATCTAAAACGCTCGAAGCAAGGTTTGGTTTTCAGTATTTGGATACTTTTTATTGACATCCGGGACCCTTGAAATTCCAGGAATCTTCCTGAAGCTGAAATAATTCATTTGTAAAATTGGGAAAAGAAAGGATAAATAAAAAATGGCAAACCGGATATCGCACCGCTACAACCGTCTACCCTTGCTTCCTTCCGGACCTGGGGGGTTCGACAGGAGCTGGTCGTATCGATTTGCCGGTACAAAATTAATCACTTATGCAAGCAATTCAAATCTATTCAGCCGGATTTGTTAGACTGATAAAGTGATAAGGTTAATAAAAGCCTGATTTCCGGAGAACCCGGCACGGTTCATCTGAGATTCCTGGTTGAATTTTGTCTTTTACAGTTCCTTAACGGGAAAGGGAAAAATCTCCCGAATCCTGGATAAAGGCTTAAAGGACGTAACGTTATATGATGCAGTTATTCACAAAGAATAATTCCTATGGATCTGATTTCCGATTTTTACGGATTATTCATCAAAATTATACTGGTCATCGACATCATCCATATCCTCGAGATCTTCCATATCATCGATGTTGAAATCTTCAAGAAGGTCGGGATCCTCGATATTTTCTATCCAGTCTATTTTATCATGGATATCATCCGGATCGAAGGAAAATTCATCCTCTTCTTCTTTTTCGGCATCCCAATCTTCATTGAAATCTTCGTCATAATAGGAATCATTAAACATTTCTTCTTTCATGGTTGAAAACTGTTTTAGATTTAACTTTTAATATAACAATAGCACTAACGAAAACACTATTCAAAGGTTGATATTTGATCTTAAAAAACAATCTTTTTCTTTAAAATAAAATTTCTGTTTTTCTGAGGGTTAATACGCTGTTAAAAAAGAAGGTAAACACTTTTCCCGGCAAGTTAAAATTATTGTCTGGTGAATGTTTACTTCAAATCCGGGAAATGCCATTTAACCCGGAAATTTCTTTATTCAGGTATCAAATACAATCCGCCGGGAAATCGCATCCTGGAAAAGCCCCGGATGGAAACGGATTGGTAGGGGCTGAAACCGGTTTAATTTCCCATTCATGCGGTCAATTTTAACCCCGGTTATTCCTACCGCAGCACAAGGCTGCAAACAAATAT
>JAGTVG010000170.1 GCA_018224645.1 Cyclobacteriaceae bacterium | reverse complement strand
TTTGTATAGGCCAGCAACAATAATGATATGGCAGGGAATAACAGGGCGGGGGTGGTCAGATCAAGTTCCATGTCAGATAGTTTTTTGTTTGAATAACCTGAAAACTCATGCCATGACTCGGAGTCATAGAGGCATGAGTTATTATATCGAAATCCCCATGAATGACATAAAAGCGATGCCCATCAAACCTGTGATCAGCATGGTGATTCCCAATCCCTTCAATCCATCCGGCACATTTGAATATTTCAGTTTTTCACGGAACGCGGAGATGGCAATGATGGCCAGGAACCAGCCGATCCCGGAGCCAAAACCAAAAACCGTAGCTTCTGCTAGTGAATAATCCCTTTGGGCCATAAACAGAGAGGATCCTAAAATAGCGCAGTTCACAGCGATCAGGGGAAGAAATATTCCCAGGGATCCGTAGAGGGCAGGTGAAAACTTTTCGATGACCATTTCCACCAGCTGAACCATGGCAGCAATCGTAGCAATGAACATGATGAATTGCAGGAACGAAAGGTTAATTTCCGTAAAATCCCCAAGAGCTGCAGGCATCCATTTGGCCAGCGCACCTTCCTTTAAAACATATTCATCGAGCAGCCAGTTGACAGGTACCGTAAAGAGAAGAACGAAAATAACAGCTAATCCTAATCCAAAGGCCGTAGACACCTTTTTGGATACGGCAAGGTAGGAACACATACCCAGAAAGTAGGCGAAAATCATGTTTTCAATGAAGATCGATTTTATCCCTATATTGATTAATTCCATGTTCAATAATTAATGTTGTTCAACATAACCCATCTTTGCCCGTTGCACCCATATGATGAGGCCCAGGATAATAAAGGCACCAACAGGTGAAACCATCAGTCCGTTGGTTGGAAATGTACTCCACCCGATGGTATCGAAAACTGCAAACCCGAATAATTTTCCGGATCCCAGCAATTCCCTGAAAAACGCAACAGCGATAATGATCCATGAATATCCCATGGCACTTCCGAAAGCATCCAGCATGGAATCGTAGGGTTTATTGCCCATGGCAAAAGCCTCCAGCCGGCCCATGACGATACAGTTGGTGATGATCAGCCCGACAAATACCGAAAGCTGTTTGTATACATCGAAAGCATAGGCATGCAGTACCTCATTCACAAGGCTCACCAGGGAAGCGATGATCGCCAGCTGAACGATAATCCGCACACGGGTAGGAATCAGGTTTCTGAGTAATGAGATAAATAAACTTGAAAATATCATCACAAATGTTACGGACAGGGCCATCACGAGTGTGGGTTTCAGCTGAGTGGTAACGGCCAGTGCGGAGCAGATCCCGAGTACCTGTATGGTAATGGGATTGTCATCACTCAGGGGGTCTATAACGAATTTTTTCCTCCTTTTCGATAATAATGGTTCGGAGGGTTTTTTAACAACTTTTTTTTCAATCGTCTCTGCCATAATATCTCTTTTTTCTAGTTCAACGAACGGGCTATCTTTTTATCTTTTCCCTTTATCTTTTCTATGTAAGGCAAATAATACCTGAAATAATTTTCAAGCATTTTATTCACCCCCTTGGCGGTGATGGTTGCACCGGAAAGGCCATTGATGTTATGTTCATCCAGTGCATTTGGTGGGTTATTCTCACTCTTCAACATATCCACCGAAACCAGTTCACCCTGATCATTGAAGATATTTTTCCCCTTATATCTATCCTCGATCTGTTGTTCCGTGATCCTGGCACCCAGACCTGGTGTCTCACCGGCATGATCGAAAACCGCGCCGGCAATCGTGTTCATATCCGTTTCGAGCGCCACATATCCCCATATATTGTCCCAGAGGCCGTTGCCATAGAAGGCAAATATATAGGCGGTGATGTTTTCAGGATCCCCTTCCTCATGGAACATAAATACCGGGAACATCCTTTCCTCCGGAGCCAGTTTAAACTGTTTTTCGAGATCCACGTTCGCAGCATCGACGGGATTACCCTTCTCATCGGATTCAATGAGGTTCCCTTCGCTGTCTATCACGACGGAAGATATACGTTCATCAAAAATTGGAAGCACGTTGGCATTGGGATCCACCTCCATCACCGCACTGAGGATCTGCCTTTTAGCAGAAAGTTCCTCTGCTATTTTCTGTGCCGGCCTCAGTCCAACGGAAGCCAGCGATAAAAGACCTCCCAGTATGATGGTCAGAACCAGGGAGAAGATGATGATATATGTATTAGACCGTTGCACGTTGTAACCTCCTTTTTTTATTAGCTTTTACAATATAGAAATCAATCAGGGGGGCGAACACGTTCATCAGCAGAATGGCGAGCATTATCCCTTCCGGATAGGCGGGATTAAACACCCGGATCAGAACGGTAAGCATCCCGATAAGAATCCCATAAATCCATTTACCTTTTTCAGTCTGGGTGGCCGTCACCGGATCGGTAGCCATAAAAACAGCACCAAACGCAAGTCCTCCCATGACGAGGTGGTAATGTGGCGGGAGTTCCATGAAGGGAGATGCACCCCATAGATTGAAGATCCAACCCATGAGATAGGCCCCCACAAACACCGAAAGAATGATCTTCCAGCTTCCGATCCTGGTCAGGATCAGTATTACCGCGCCAATCAATGCCATCAATGCCGAAGTTTCTCCAATGGACCCCGGGATAAACCCGAAGAACATATTACTGAAATTATAAAGATCCCCATGCCATGTACTTGTCAATGCCGTTACCACATTTTCTGTTCCCTCAGTGACGGCTACTACCGCCAGTGGGGTCGCACCTGAATATCCGTCCACAGCCGTTGCTCCGCCCATGTAGGTCCAGACTTCCCCCGATATCTGCATTGGATAAGCAAAATAAAGGAAAGCCCGTGCGGTCAATGCGACGTTCAGGATATTCATCCCGGTGCCGCCAAATACTTCCTTGGCTATGATAACGGCAAATGCGGTCGCCAGTGCTACCTGCCATAAAGGAATGGTTGGAGGCATTACCAGGGGAATAAGCATCCCTGTCACCAGGAATCCTTCATTGATCGGATGTTTATTGATCGAAGCGACAAGAAATTCAATACCCAGGCCCACGGTGTATGAAACGATAATGACCGGAAGGGTAACTTTTAATCCGATAAGTAATTTGATCCAGAATCCTGCTTCCTCACCCACTGCAAGGTAATGCTGATGGCCCACATTCCACATCCCGAACAATAAGGCCGGGACCATGGATAAGACCACCGTCATCATCATCCTTTTAAGATCTATGGCATCGCGGACGTGAACGCTTTTACCGATGGTTGTATTCCCAAGCTGGAAAAGGAAAGTTTCGAATCCCTCGAATACGTAATAGAATTTTTCGTACTTCCCCCCCCTTTCAAACTGGGGCTTCATTTTTTTTACGAAATCCTCGATAAACTTCATCTAAATATATCTTAACTCGTTTGTAACAAATCCAATCCCTTTCGTACCAACTGCTGCAGATTATGTTTGGATACATCCACAAATTCACAGAGGGCAACATCCTCTTCGATCACTTCATAAATTCCCAGCGCCTCCATCTCGTCATAATCCTCTGCCATGATCGATTTGAAAAGATGAGTCGGAAATATGTCCATGGGCATTACCTTTTCAAAAATACCGGTCTGAACAAATGCCCGTTTGTCTCCGCGTGTATTCGTTGTCAATACATATTCCTTGTTGCTTGAATTTAAAAATGAAAGCAATCCGATGGCCCTGTGAAAACTTAACCACTCAAAGGTAGGCCTCATCCATCCGAGAAATTCATGCCTGTCACCTTCAGGAATGACCGAAATAAGATTATCGTAAAAGCCCAGATATCCATTGGGATCCACCTTTTCACCTGTTAATACATTGCCGCTGATCACCCTGACATTTTTGGATTTGATTTTGCCGTCAAGCAGTTTCTGCAACTGCATTCCGGAGCGTACTTTGTAATAATGCGGATCTTTTACTTCTGAACCGGCCAGGGCAATCACCTTTGACGGATCATATTTTCCTTCCAGGAATAACCTGCCCACCTGAACCAGTCCGTAGGGAGAAATGGTCCAAACAATATCGCCTTTATTGATGGGTTTGATATGATGGATCTGCACGCCGACATTTCCGGAGGGATGGGGACCCGATATTTTATTAAGATTTATGTTCTTTGCCTGGGAAAAAAGCCTGGATTCCTGTGCGTCTTCGTTCAGAGTAACATACACCTGCCCTGAAGTAAACTTTTTCAAGACATCGATACCAGCCTGAATATATTGTTCCTGTCCCTTCAGTATAAAATCCGTATCCGGTGCCAGGGGGTGTGAATCGAAAGCAGAAATAAAGATATCCCTGGGTTCATCATCAGGGTTGGCGACAACACCATACGGACGTTGGATGATATGGGGCCATACTCCGGAAACGCACATCATTTCTGTAATCTGACTCCGTCCCATAATACCGATATCAGAAAGGGTGAACCGTTTAA
>JAGTVG010000169.1 GCA_018224645.1 Cyclobacteriaceae bacterium | reverse complement strand
TGTCCGTAAAATTTGTAAATATCTCGTGGTGTACCAATTATATCATTATACCAGTTTAGAAATCTTGCAACATCCCCGGGACTTATGTGTTCCTCGATTCCGGTCCCAAACTCTGGACAAGGTTCATTAATAATATTATAAGCAACAATATTTTCATAATCTTTTAGTTCCTTTATCAAATCGCTCCAGAATTGAATGGCCTGATTCCAAAAATCAAAGGATGTCCACAGTCTTGTATCCCATCGATTGTTATTATTCTGTCGAAATCTTCTGCCCGGCAAGCTCAGTGGGGTAATGACAAGCTTAATATCATATTTATCTGCCCAATGAATTATTTCCTTCAGTTTATTCATGTCTTCTTCTATCAATCCGGAATAATTGTCTGCATCACCAATTAAAAAATCACGATGAGATGAACTCCATTTATCCCAGGTCAATCGTATCCATTCTAAACCTAATTCACTGGCATTTCTGAACCATTGTTCTTCAGGCGCTTTATTAAAATAATTCGCTCCTTTTTTCTGGGAATCCCAAAAATCTACTGTTTGGGCTTTGGAATAACATACAAAAAAAAGAAAATAGAATATAAGTAAGATTATTCTCATCTTTTTAAAAATTCTCATTTTCGTTAAATGGATCAATATATTAACCAGCAGTAGATTTTTTTTTTACTATTCTAACTCGATATTCCCAACTCCATACCATCCATCCTTTGTTCTTCCGTCGATAGCAATCGGGACCAGGCGATCGATGGCATTGTGAAATACCAGGCCCGTTTCAAGCTTATAAACTCCACCATCCAGGTCCGCCGATAACGCAAAAAGTATTTCTACGAAAACTGAACCCGGCAACCATCCTTGTATTGATTGTTCTGATATATAAACACCCTGGATTTGGCCGGCTGCATCCCTGAGGCGAAAGGCAATCCGGTGGTCCCTGTATGGGGGGGCAATTCCGATATTTTCCCATTCCATGGAAATCCTAACGGTAGATCCGGACTTAATTTCATCAGTATAATTTATTTTTCTAAGAACCAGGCGGAAACCAAGTTTCATGACCAGGCGCTCAACTTCCTTTCGGAATGCTTCAGGAATATAATCGGATTTATTATGCGCAAGTGAAGCATGCCAGACAATGGCATCATTGACTATTTGCTCGATTGCATTGCCCTCTGAATACCAGCTTTTCATTGTATAACATGATTCCAGGGCAACCGGGCCATTTTCCCAGGCGTTTGGTATCAGCTGATGAGCCGGCCAGTATGAATCCCGGTGATGGTTCCATCCTGAACCCTCGGGCAGGTAATTCCCCCAACAGTCGCCACGCCAGGCACTTTTTCCCTTCGCTGCTGCGTAGGCAATAGCTTCTTTATCGTCGACAAGCGCAACAAGTGGTGTATTCGGAAAAGATTCATAATAAAGATCGATTATCGCTTCCCGTTCTGCCCTGTCCGGCATCAATTCAGGCTGGCAGTATTCATGCCATTCTCCCCAAAGTCCAACTGAGCCAATATCCACGGAGCCCAGGTCCGGATGCCCGTCATACCGGTTTCCGACTGCCCTGATCAGTTTTTCATGATGCATCTTTATAACCGGGTCTTCCAGGTCAGGACTGTAATAATCCTCATTCTCACAATGGGCTTTTCGTAGCTTAACTCCCTTGTCCACAAGCCATTGCGGGATCCCGATCTCATAGGCCCCGGGAAATTCCAGCATGATCCTGAATTCAAGGGTCTGCCCGTTGTCACGGGCTCTTTCAAGGTGACGATCGATAAATTCCCAGTTGTAGTTACCTTCCTGTGGCTCTATTTCTTCCCACATCCATCGGAAATAGGCCGATCCGGAAGAGAATGGCAATGATTGAAAGCTTAAATCCTCATCAGCAAACCTGAAGAAAGTCTGGAATCCAATACCAGGTGTCTTCAGAAATCCTGTATACTCTTTCAATTCAAGACCTTTTTCAACCTGTACATCATTCGTGCATCGGATGAGCCCCGGCAAAAGAAGTACTAAAAAAAGGAACAATTCGAATTTATGATTTACTTTCATTGAAAATATCGTAAGTATTGACATTTCATTCATTTTCAATAGCCAGCAGGAATGCCGATAATATGGCCAGGATCATCCCCGTCAGAATGATGATATCGGGGAATACCTGGTAAATCAGCAGGGAAATAATAATCGTTATAACAGGGGCCAGCGCATTGGTCATGGGGCTGACGATGATCGCCTTGCCATACCGGAATGCATACACGAGCATCAGGGCGCCCACGGCATTCAGGATTTGTATCATGCCGGTAATCCATGGACCCTTAAAACCCCAGTTAATGGGCTGGCTGAAGTCAGTCATCCAGATGGCAAAGGGAATAAGCATAATCCCGGTTACCATCATATAAAAAAAGATGCTCTCGGCACTCATGAACTTGTTGGCAAGCCTCATAACAAACGCCTGAAATCCCCATGCAAGGAATACCAGAAGTGATAAAAAGATCCATACGAAGTTTTCAATGTTATTGCCATCGGCTGATTGATATGAAAGCAACGGTATGGCGGATAGGGCCAGGAAAATCCCGATCCAACCGGACAAGCTTGTTCTTTCTTTCAGAAAAATCAAGGACATGATGATCGTAATGACCGGCGATAATGATATAAATGGAAAAACCAGATAGGCCGGTCCGGACCTGAGGGCCAGAAAAAGAACAAGCTGACCGCCGGCACCGGTCAATCCGATGATAAGTCCAAGAAAAACTGACCGTGCATTATATTCAAGTCTCCATTGCACCAGCCAGAGAGCGATAAGGGAAGGAAGGATCATGGTCAGGGCCCAGACGGTATAGCCCAGGGTAGCCGGGAACCCGCTCTTTTCAGGAATTTCGATCAGGGCTCCCCAGAGTCCCCAGAAGGCAGTCGTGATGATGGCGAATAGTAACCAGGGCTTTCTTCTCGGCATTTCGGGTCAATATGAATAAATCTTCACTCCCTGGACAACCCTGGAAATGACACCGGATTCGGAAGGATTATCCGGATTCAAACCTAATTCCAGGGATTTATAATAGCCTAAAATTTGTGCAGGCAATACATGGCATACTGATAAAAATTCTTCATCGACAGATTCTTGCCTTTCATCCATCACTATGTCCAGATCCAGGCAATAATTCCTCTCCGATAATCTTTCGGATACACCGATTGAATACATCCCCTGGGCCTGTTCACAAAGTTCAGATACAAGATCCCTTTCATACTGTTCAGGGTATTTTTTATTTGAGAACAAATAGATGACAATAGTGGATTTGTCGATGACGGCCTTCGGGCCATGACGGAAACCGAGAAACGAATCATGTTTACAGATGATCTTCCCGTCAGTAAGTTCCTGCAATTTCAGATGTGATTCCCTGGCAGTTCCAAGCAATGGTCCGGATCCAAGAAATACAACCCTTTTAAAATCCTTCCTGGAAATGGCTTTCAGTTTTTCCGAGTAATTCTCCAGAATATTCGTGCCATAAGAGGCAAGACTGACAACCTGGCTATCCAGATCATCCTTGTGGTGAATCTTAGAGATCAGGATCCCACTTAATAACATGGAAGTAAAACTGGCGGTCATGGCAAGCCCCTTGTCATTGGTCTCGGGAGGCAGTAAAAACACCAGGTTATTTTCTTTATTCTTTTCCTGGGCTAATTTACCCCTGGCATTGCAGGTAATGATCAGATGATATGCTTCTGTACAAAGTTCATTTAACAGGTTTACTGCAGCAATGCTTTCCGGGCTGTCACCCGAACGGGCAAAGGAGATCAGTAAAGTTGGTCTTTCTTTTTGCAGAAAAAGATCCGGATGTGTTACGAGATCGGTGGTGCTGATTGCACGTGTCAGCATATGGGTATTTTTCTGAAAAGGGCCCTGTAATGCCACACCGATAAATGCAGAACTGCCGGCACCGGTTAAAATGATTACAAGGTCCTTCTTTTTATAAAGGGCATCCAGAAAATTTCTCAGCTCATTCTCCCGATTCCGGATACATTGCCAGGTCTGACGCCACAGGTAAGGCTGGTTGGAAATTTCAAATGCAGTGTTATACTTAAATTTCGTATCATTGTCTAAATAATTGGTTTGACCAGAATTATTCATAAAAAATAAGCTGTTATTTTCTGCTTGATGTTATATTAAAGGTAATTCTTTTTTAAAAAAATCAAATAATATGTCCGTAAAAAAATAATTAAAAATAAGTTTTTGACAAAACATTATCTTTCATTCCGTTTTGCTATTGTGTACTTTTATTTATTATTAATTTTAATAAAACGGTATGGCGAGTTGATAATCCGGGAAAATTCTCTAAATTTTATGACACATGGAACAGACCAAAAGAAATACGGTAGAGCGAAGATCATTAATTATTGAGAAGCTGGAAGGTTCCGGGCAGGTTTTTGTTAATGATCTGAGTGAGCAATTTAATGTAAGCGAAGTGACCATACGGAATGATTTGTTGCAGCTGGAGAAAAAGCATATGCTGATCAGGGCAAGGGGAGGCGCAATAAAAACCAATCGGGTAAGCATCGATTATGAACTTTCAAAAAAACAGAAATTAAACCTCGAACAAAAGCTGAGAATTGGTAAAAAAGCAGCCAGTCTGATTGAGGATGGCGATACGGTCATCATTGATTCAGGAACGACCACCATGGAAATGACGAAGAATATTTCACCGGAAAGCCACATTACGGTGATCACCAATGCTTTGAATATTGCCAACTATTTATCCAGAAGCCAGCATAAAGAAGTGATCATACCGGGTGGATTTTTAAGAAAGGAATCATTATCGCTGGTGGGCACCCCCGCAGAAAAAAATTTTAAAAGTTACATGAGTGATAAATTGTTCCTTGGGGTTGATGGTTTTGATATTGAATTCGGACTGATGACACCCAATATAGAAGAGGCCCATCTTAACCAGGCAATGATCGGGATTTCCCGTCAGGTGATTGTACTTGCAGACTCCAGTAAAATTTTTAAGAGAAGCCTGGCCGTCATCTGCCCGATATCCAAGATCCATATCCTGGTTACTGATGATGGAATCCCCCCTAACTACAAAGCTAATCTGGAAAAATTGGGTATCGAGGTGATCATTGCCTGAAATACCAGTTGAATATGATGATATGGGGTTACTAAGCCATTGGGCTTTTATTATCACTTTTACAGCATCCCTTCAAATTATAGGGTATCTGATATAAAAATCCATAAACAGCCTGAAGAAATTGGGGTTTATCAGCCATATATCGGATAATCATATCATAATTTCAACGATTCGTATCAAATCCCTCCGTATTTTCTATCTACATTTCATTTTAAATTTTGTTCCGGGCAATTCCCTGAATGAAAGCCCAGATACCATGTGGTGTATTTGACGTAATCCATGGTGAACAAAAGAAGGAAAATTAAGACACATTTTAATATCTTTTAAAACCTTTAGTACTTTCGGTAGATATTTCAAAAAAATGTCTTGACTTTAAATAAAATAATATAGTACTTTAATAAGGTAATGAAATGAAATTAATCATCCCTGTAAAAAATAAGGTTTTGACCCGCATTCATGGATATAACTGTTTTTATTTTTTCTCATTTAAAAAAATATTAATATGAATCGAAAACTACTACCGTGCACCGCAAAGATTGCGAAATCAAGTTTAACGGGTTTCGTTCTCCATGTGTTCCTCGTGGTTTTATTTGCACTGGGTGTGTATGCCCAGCAATTGCAGGTAAAAGGCCAGGTAACAGACGAGAATAATTCACCCACTCCTGGTGTTAATATATTAATACAGGGGACCACTACGGGTACTGTTACGGACGCGGATGGTGCTTATACCATCAACGTGACAGGTCCTGATGCGATTTTGATCTTCAGTTATATTGGCTATAGTACACAGGAAATCCGGGTTGGTCAGCAATCACAGATCGATATTTCACTCGAACCCGATATTTCAACACTGGGTGAGATCGTAGTGACAGGGTATGGTACCCAGAAAAGATCCGACCTGACCGGGGCAATCACGTCCATTCCTTCACGGCAAATCACTGAACTGCCGCTGGCCAGAACTGATCAGGCCTTGCAGGGACGAACAAGCGGGGTTTATGTCCTGAATACGGATGGAGCCCCGGGGGGTGAGACCATGATCCGGATACGGGGGCTCAATTCAATCAATGGGGGAAACGAGCCATTGGTTATCCTGGATGGACTGCAGGGAGGTACCGATTTGCTGCGTGCATTGAATCCGATGGATATTGAAAGCATTGAGATTCTGAAGGATGCCTCGGCGACTGCCATTTATGGTTCCAGGGGTGCCAACGGGGTGATCATGATCACCACCAAACTGGGTAAAAAAGGTAAGCCTGTGATCGATGCCAATGTGAGTGTCGGCGTCCAGGAACTGGCAAATACACTTAATGTATTGAGCGCTGCACAATTCGCCAATTTCCATAACTTAATGAGAAGTATGGATACGGGTGGTGGTAACGTACCCAT
>JAGTVG010000168.1 GCA_018224645.1 Cyclobacteriaceae bacterium | reverse complement strand
TTTATGTTCTTTTAGCATAGCATAAGGTACAAAAACTTATGCGGATTTGGGAGCCATTGCTCCCATTTCTTTTAGATTATTATTAATAATTAAGGCTGCCCTTTTGAGACAGCCTCATGGGTAGTGTTATTCAGACAAAAATAACTTCCTCGATCACTCCCTTGCCAAATTCTTTCTCCAGCAGTTCAATAACCTTTGACTTCGACATATTCATCTCATGTTTCAATGGCGCAGAGGTAAGCTTTACCCGCAACTTCCTGTTATTGAGGGTGATCTGTTTGGTCCGGGAAGCGATAGGTTTTCCCATCACTTTCTCCCAGGATGCCTTGATCACCATGGCCGTATATTTTGAATCGAGCTTATATTCATGCAGCATGTTTTGAAACGCACTGTTAATCTTTTTAAAATCGTTTCCCTTTTTTTCCATCTTCCCGTTCATTTGATTGCAAACTGATCGCCATCGAGGTACACCGGAAATTTTTCCCGTGCTTCCAGAAGTTTTTCCCCGGATAATTGTACGGATCTTATGCCCTGTTCCCCATTCATCCGCAGGATATTTCCACCGAGAGGATCGTATATGGCAGAATGGCCATTGTATGGAATATCGTTCCCGTCCTTTCCTGTACGGTTTACCCCTAACGTAAAACTCAGATTTTCAATAGCCCTTGCCTGTAAGAGGATATCCCAGGCCTGGATCCTGGCTGCCGGCCAGTTGGCAATATATATGACGGCATCATATTCCAGACGATCCTGATCCTTCAGGTAAGAATTCCGTGACCAGACCGGGAACCTGAGGTCATAGCATATGAGCGGGAAAATTCTCCAATTATTTAATTCTACCATAAGACGTTCATTTCCGGGGGAATAAATCCGGTTCTCACCTGCCATCCGGAATAAATGCCTCTTATCGTATGTGAAATATTTTCCGTCGGGTTGCATCCAGATCAGCCTGTTCAAATAACGATCCTTTTCACGGATAATGTAACTGCCACATACCACAGCCCCTGTCTGTCCTGCCATCTGCCTGAGCCATTTGAATGTTCTTCCATTCATGGGTTCGGCCAGGGCACCGGCATTCATGGTAAATCCCGTATTGAACATTTCCGGCAGTATAATCAGGTGGGTGATTTCAGGGATCTGCCATATTTTTTCCTCCAGATCCGCTAAATTCGCCTCAATCTGCTGCCAGTGAATATCAGTTTGAATTACTGTAATCCGTAGGTCTTCCATATATTTCATTTTTTCTTTTTGGGAAACTTCATCACGTAATCCACCTTGACATCCCCTTTGCTTATGCCGGCCAATTTCCCTTTCAACAGTCTTTTTTTCAATCCGGTAAGATAATCCGTAAACAAAATCCCTTCAAGATGATCGAATTCATGCTGTATGATCCTGGCGGCAATCCCGTCAAACTCTTCTACATGTTCTTTCCAGTCCACGTCAAAATAACGGATCCTGATCTTCTCAAGCCGGTTGACATTTTCCCGGATACCGGGAACGCTCAGGCATCCTTCCTCGAAATCCCAGTCATTTCCGGATTCATCGATGATCTCAGGATTGATAAAAACCTGTTTGAAATCTTTATATTTCTCATCCTCCATAGGTGCGGTATCTATGACAAACAACCGGATGCTCCTGCCAATCTGAGGGGCTGCCAGGCCTACCCCGGAAGCATTATGCATGGTCTCGAACATATTTTCAGACAATGTCTTTACATCCACAGAGCCTTCTTCGATCTCTTTTGCCCTTTTCCGGAGCACCGTGTCTCCATAGGCCACAATAGAATATATCATATCGATGAGAGTTACAAAAACACAAAATTACCAAATACCTTCAATTAATTTGCGATTTGCCGCTTAACCTGACTTCCTTTCGAGAAAAGATTGCAGAATAATGGTGGCACTGATTTTATCCACATTGCCTTTATTTCTCCTGTCCTTCTTCTTCATTCCTCCCTGGATCATTGTATCCAGGGCAATTTTTGACGTGAATCTCTCATCGATCAGGTGTATTTCCACCCCTAAAAACTTCTTCTTCAAGTGCCGGTAAAGCTCCCTTACTCTTATGGAAGTATCCGTATCATTTCCCTGCAGGTTTTTTGGTTCACCAAGCACAATGATATCCACTTTTTCCCTTCTGAAATATTCCTCAAGGAAAGGTACCAGATTTTCAGTAGCCACTACATCCAGGGGTGAGGCGATGATCCTCTCCGGATCGGTTACAGCCAATCCAGTACGTTTAAATCCAAAGTCGATGGCGATGATTCTTCCGATAATTTTTAGAATTTCTAAGATTAATCCTTAAAAACATAACCCGGGATAACAAAAATAAGTTTACATGATTGAATGAAATTCGTTTCCAGTCTGGTATTGATCTTAAGTCTTGAAAAATATTAATATATTAGCAATTAAAAAAAAGTTGGCGTTAGAATTTGAGTTAGATGGGTAATACGAGGTTTAATATTTCAGCCCCAATTCTTGTTGCAATAGGTTTGGCTGCAGGGGTTTTATTGGGTGCAACGATGATCAACCAGGGGACTTCTGATCATGAGGTTGTCAATTCTGTGGTCAAGTTCAGGGAGGTGATATCGAATATTGAAAAATCCTATGTCGATGATGTGGAATCGGAAGTGTTGGTGAATGATGCCATTTCCAAAATGCTCGAGAAACTTGATCCGCATTCCATATATATTCCGAAATCGGATGTTGAATTGACCAATGCTGATCTGAAAGGAGAATTTGAAGGCATTGGGATTGAATTCAACATCATCAGGGATACGATCATTGTGGTTTCCCCTATTTCGGGGGGGCCCTCGGAAGGAGCCGGAATCAAATCCGGGGATAAAATCATCGAAGTGGATGGTGAAAATGTTGCCGGTATCGGGATCAACTTGCGGGGGGTTATCGACAGGTTGCGCGGACCAAAAGGATCGGAGGTCATTGTCGGCATATTAAGGAGAAAAAGCATCAAACTTGATGAATTTAAAATCATTCGTGACAAGATCCCGCAATTTTCGGTGGATGTGGGTTATATGATCAACGACCAAATAGGCTATATTAAAATCTCCCGCTTTTCCGCCACCACTTATGATGAATTCCGGAAAGAGCTGGAAAATCTGAAATCTCAGGGATTGGAAAAGCTGATCCTGGACCTGCAGGGGAATCCGGGTGGATATATGGACAGGGCAGTCAATGTCGCCGATGAATTTATTGCGGGTGATAAGCTCATCGTTTCACAGGATGGCCGTGTAAAACGGTATAATTCCGAATATCGGGCCTTTAAAAAAGGACTTTTTGAAGATGGCCCATTAATTGTCCTGATCAACGAAGGAAGCGCATCCGGTTCTGAAATTGTTGCAGGAGCCCTGCAGGATCATGACAGGGCGCTGATCGTTGGACGAAGGTCATTTGGCAAAGGTCTTGTTCAAATGCCTATCCCGCTATCGGACGGATCGGAACTACGGCTGACCATTTCACGGTATTATACACCTTCCGGCCGCTCCATCCAGAAACCATATAACGGGGATATGGATATTTATCATGCTGACAGGATTCAACGTTATGAACACGGGGAATTTTTTAACGAAGACAGCATTTTTGTCAATGACTCACTGATCTACAAAACCTCCAAGGGAAGAACCGTATATGGCGGTGGGGGAATCATGCCCGATTATTTTGTGCCCATGGATACTGCCTATGACAGCCAGTATTTCACTGATCTGTTCTATAACAATGTGATCAGGGAATACACGCTGGAATATTTCAATGAAAACCGCGAGTCATTGGAAAAAATGGGTCTGGACGAATTCAACAATGAATTTGTTGTCACTGAAAACATGTTGCATGAATTGGTAAAACTTGGAAAAAAGGTGGAAGTTTCATTTGACCGGAATGAGTTTGAAAAATCGAAACCCCTGATCAGGAACAGGATCAAAGCTTATATCGCGAGGAGTGCATGGAACAGTAAAGGATGGTACAAAGTGGCGAATGAATATAATGAAACCTTCCAGGAGGCACTCAACCATTTTGACAAGGCTGAACACCTTGCCAGTACAGAATCGCTGGTCAATGAAAAATACTGATCTAAGTATATTTATTTCTGCAATTATGTTGACACCATATGTGTTATACTTACTAAGGAAAAGGTAAAATCTTAATGATAGAAAAATGGAATTCTTTATAGCCAAAAAATTAAAAAGCGGATCATTTGAAGATCTCGACCGGATGATCAGGGAAGAATTGAAAAATGAAGGATTTGGTGTGATTACGGAGATCGATCTGAAAAAGACCTTCCGGGAGAAAATCGATGTTGATTTCAGGAATTATAAGATCCTTGGGGCCTGCAATCCAACCTTTGCCCATAAAGCGCTGCTTGCTGAGGATAAGATCGGAACTTTTTTACCCTGTAACGTGGTGATCCAGGAATCACCCCATGGGGGACTCGAGGTTATGGTCTTTGATCCGGCATCCGCCATGATGGAACTGGATAATCCTGAATTGTCAAAATTATCGATCGAGATCCGCGAAAGGCTGATCAAGGTGCTGGATAAATTGAACTGAGGTTTCCCTCCGATCGGAAACGGAGCAAACCAAACATTCTTTATTGCATTATTTCAGAACGCTTCGGAATATCAAAATCCGTATAGATATGCTGCACCGTATCCTGGAACTGTTTTTCATAATCTTTCTGTACGACATGCACAAGCAGATCAACCTCAAGATCTGACCTGCCCCTTTTTTCAAGCCATTCCCTGAAAAAGACTATTTCCTCCTGAAAAATAAACAGGTCGTGCCAGTGACCTATGTGATCTTCAAGCAGGGTAATTTTATCAATGGTGAAATTTAAGGTTCCGTAGCTTCTTTTTTCAAGACCAGACATTTCAAGCATGTATTTAATGCTTTTTATAAGCTTCCTGATCCGGTGAAGTTTGGATTCTACATGGTGATCCAGAATCAGGAATTCAATTTCAGAGATCCTGCCGGAAATAAAATGATCCACGAGGGAGAGCATTTTTCTTTCAGGAATTTCCCGGATAGTCCGGATCAGCTGGGATTCAAATTTCCGGCATTTTCTGAATGAGAATTTTACCCTGGACCTTTTAAGCTTTCTGCCTGCAATTTTTTCCTTTTTCCTGAGAAATCTGCTGAAGGCCAGAAAAGGATAGTTAAACCGGTTCCTGTAGGTTTTCAGGATCCGCCTGTTGATTTGTATTTCCCGCAATTCCCCTCCGGTATCATATAAAACATTCAGCTTGGTGACTTTATAGAGGCTGTTTATATTCTTTTTGAGATCATGCTGTTTAATGAATTTAAGTATGGATACAATTCTTTTAAGGGCTACCCGGAAATCATGAATGGCATCCCAGTTTTTCAGACTGAAAGATCTGGGTATGTTTTTCCTTAACTGATTGAACTGTTTTTTAATGAATTTTTCAGCATACGATCTGTTCATGGACAAAATACAGAAATATCAGGGTGCGACCTACTTTTTTTTAAGACGATTGATCTTTTTTTCGATCTTCAGGATCTTATCTTCGATCTTTTCCGATATCCTGGCTTTTTTAATATCCCGGTTGATCTCCCGCATCACCTTTTTCAACATCAGGATTTTTTTCCGGCCAATTTTAAGCTCGGCTGAACTTTCAATCAAAACTTTCAGATCTCCCGATAACTCTTCCTTTCTGTCCTGCTTGTCCACAGCCAGCTTCTGCTTTTCATCCAACCTTGCCAGGTCGGCATGAAGCTTTTCAGATTTCTGTTTCAGGCGATCCCTGGATTTTTCCTGTTTATTTTCCTTTTCTGTAATATTTTTCAGCGGCTTTTTAAATTTACCTTTTTTATTCTCTGTTCCGGATTTGCCGGCCTTTCTAAGTTTCCCTTCCGGAGGGGCAGTGATCACCTTCTCGATGAGATTCTCCTCCATTGAATCGTTCCCGGAATTTTCCATATCCATATCGGTCAGTATTGTTTCCATCGTTCAGAAATTTTTATCAGAAAACAAAGCTAATACTTTGTTCACATTAAAAAACGTTATATAAGAAGTTTGCTGAAATTAATTCATTACATGGCTCATTCCGCTTTCACATATCATCAGAATCCTGCAGCAAAGCCATCCTTCCTGGATTCTGATGCGCCGTAATATACTTGCTGTTCCTCATCCCACATGATCGCCTGGTATCCGCCAAAGATGCCCAGTGAATATTCTATATTATGGCCTTTTTTAGTGAGTTCCCTGATCGGGTAATAGTCGAATCCGGATTCAAGGTAGAGTGTTCCGCCATCTTCCATTTTTTCCCCTGTAGGCTGGGAAGATCCCAGATGCTGTATCCGGGGGGCATCCCCGGCTTCCTGAAGATTCATCCCGAAATCGATCATATTGACAAGCACCTGGACATGGCCCTGGGGTTGCATCGCCCCGCCCATAACGCCGAAACTGATGAATGGTTCTCCGTTCCTGGTCACAAATGCCGGAATGATGGTATGAAAAGGCCTCTTATGAGGTTCATATTCATTAAAATGACCTTCTCCCAGCGAAAACAGCTCGCCCCTGTCCTGCAGGATAAAACCCAGTCCGGGAGGTGTCATACCGGATCCCATTCCCCGGAAATTACTTTGAATCAGCGAAACCATATTTCCTTCCTCATCGGCTACCGTCAGATAGATTGTATCACCATCCTTCAGATTTCCTGCAGGATAACTTCTGGCCGCCCGATCCATGCTGATCAGCTTCAAGCGTTGTCTTGCATATTCTTTTGAAATCAACCAATCCACCGGCACCTTATTAAAATCCATATCCGCATAAAATTTTGCGCGGTCTTCATAGGCCAGTTTTTTGGCTTCGGTGAATAAATGCATATATTCCAGACTCCCGAATCCCATTGAGGCAATATCGTATTGTTCAAGTATGTTAAGGATCTGAAGGGCGGCAATTCCCTGTCCGTTCGGAGGCAATTCCCAAACTTCATATCCTCTGTAATCCGTACTAACCGGATCCACCCACTCAGATCGGTGGTCTTCCAGGTCACGGAGAGATAAAAAACCGCCTTGTTCCTTCATGTAATTTACCATGGTCCCTGCTATTTCACCCTTATAGAAGGCATCCCTTCCACCCCTGGCTATCTTCTGATAGGTATTTGCCAGGTCCGGGTTCCGGAAAACCTGACCTTTAACCGGTACCTTTCCACCCGGCATAAAAACCTCGCTGAATCCCTTAAAATCCTTCAGGACCAGTGCATTCAATTCCCAGTCATGAGCGATGATTTCAGTCACTGGAAATCCTTCAGTCGCATGTTTAATGGCAGGGCTCAGAATGTCTTCCATCCGGAGAACTCCGAATTTCTTATGCATTTCAAACCAGCCGTCAACACAGCCGGGCACTGAAACTGGCAGTGGTCCCCGGGGTGGGATACTTTTATATCCATTTTCAATTAAGTATTGTCTGGTTAGATCGTAAGGAGACCGGCCGCTGGCATTCAGGCCATGTAGTTTCCTGGTTTCCGCATCCCAGATAATGGCAAAAAGATCGCCGCCGATCCCACAGCTTACAGGTTCCATCAGCCCAAGGCAGGCATTGGCGGCTATGGCTGCATCCACGGCATTTCCACCGGATTTCAGTATATCAATGGCTGCCATGGTGGCCAACGGATGGCTTGTAGCCGCCATACCGTGTTTGGCAATGACCTCCGACCTTGTGGTAAATGTCCTGCCCGTTGTACGGTCCTGTGCATGCATCGGAAAAACCAACAAGAGAAGTAAAATTAATGTGATGATGGTATATATCTTCATATCCGGAAAATTAAATATCTCTGCTTTCTTAAATCTATGAAAAAATGTTCAGCTTAAAAACATTACAGTCCCGGAGGTGAGTTTTTCCCTCAATTCTGTATATAAAGGAACCTATTAACCGGATCAGTAAAAAAAGATTCTTACTTAAAGCCAAAATTATATTAAAATATTTCTATTTTATGGTTACTTTTTTTCTTCCGGAATCATTAATGTTCGAGTGAAGTAATAAACAAGGCGTTAAATAAACTTGCAACAAGATTTAAAATGTAAGGCATGAATGAAACCAGATTCATCGGGAGAATAGTAAAATAACCAAAGCTATGAAAAAACACCAAATTGTCCGAATGATCATACCCGTTTTCTTTCTGCATCTCCTGGCTTGTCAGACCGAAGAGGATGTGGTGATGGATGTGACGTCTACTGAGATGGATGTCGCAGATTATCTTCTTGACGCCGAAGAAAGAATTGTTACCTTCAACCAGCGGATTTCTGACAACAGAACCAACTGTTCGGCCACCTCCCTTGAAATACCCCTGGTTGCCTGGCCCGGGTTGGATGTAGGTACTTTCACCGTCAATAACAACAATGACAACCTGGTGGCAAACTTTGAAATGGATCCTTCCGGTGAATGGGATCTCAAACTTACCCAATTGCTTATCGTAGTAAAGGAAACCAGGGAAACACCCAAGAAAACATTCATTAAAACCAGAAAATACGTATATCCGGTGCATCATGAAAAAGGGACCCGGAGTTTTACCTATCTGATACCACTTTCTGATCTTAAACTGACAAACGATAAGACTGATAAATGTATATCTGTAGCAGGAATAGCCCGCCTGGATAACGGATACTTCAGGTTCGGAAAATTTGCCATTGCAGAAAACACCGTATCCGGGCAAAGACATACATGGAAAAGCTGGTTACATGAATACTGTATTTCAGACTGTATTCAGAAAATCAGTATTGATTGCGGTATGGCATGGATGGATGGACTAACCTATATCTACAATACAACGGAAACCGGATATTACGATATATTCCATTCTGAAATGGAGAACAAATACATCGGCTTATATGTAACCGATATCGGCAGCGGGCAAAGAATCGAAATCGGGGATGTTGAGATCCTGTTCTGGGGAGCTTCATCCGAATACGATCTTTACATTGAATTCAGGCCATTTGAGGGATATGATATCCTGGACGCGCAGATATATGCAGGGATCCTGGATCCGTCGAGAGGACCTGAGTACTTTAAAAATTCTGTCACCTTTGCGGATCAGAATTCACTTGTCTTCAAAATGAAAACCGATTATGAGCCGGTTTATCTGGGAATTGCCGCTACCGTATGCAGTGAAAATAATAATCTTTAAAAATCGAATCAAGTACCTTTTGAGATATGCGAATGACAACCAAGCACTAACCGATATGACAACCGAGCACTACCCGATTATAAACTATGCACTACTGATATGACAACAACGCACTACCCAAATACTAACTAAGCGTTGCCCAATTGACAGCCAGGCATTTCCCGTTGATTAGTTGCTCATGGATTAGTGAAAAAGGCCCCGATATTATCGGGGTCTTTTTATATTCATGCCATCACCCGGATTATATTCATGAGGCTGTCTCAAAAGTAAGGACTCAGTTTTTACATTTTTAACAATCCTTACAGAATTTTAATATTTATATAATTTTCTGAAATATAAGCAGAAAAAGAAAAGA
>JAGTVG010000167.1 GCA_018224645.1 Cyclobacteriaceae bacterium | reverse complement strand
CAGGTTTCTGATTATCAATATCTGCCATTACTGCTTCAAGGGCGGGCAGATTGGCGTGTATATCGGAAAAAAACGCAAGTTTCATGTCAGCTGAAGTTTTTTTTCGTTCCTTTCATTTAAATTTTATTTTTTGACAAGGGAAAAGAGATAAAACATTTCGCGGGCAATCTGCCCGCATCGTTCTGCATAAGCGATTGATTCCCGGTCCGTACCGTCGTAGTTTTTTGGATCCTCGTATGGCAGACTGATCCTCAGTGAGGCTCCGGGTATAAATGGACAGTCAGCATCCGCCTGCGAACAGGTCATTACCGCACAGAAATCTTCCCCGGGATTATCATCGCTGTCGTATTTTTTGGACCATGCCTGGATTGGCGGGGAATCGTTTTCATAGAAAAACTTATAAACCGGGTTATCCACTCCGGAAGTTTTTTCAATTTCAAAACCTGAATTTCCCAGTGCTTCGACAGCTCTGGGATTAAATGCAGTCGCTTCCGTTCCTCCTGAATAAGTCTCAACTTCCGTTATTCCATAATACCAGGCAGCCGTTTTTGCCCAGATCTGTCCAAAATGACTCCGCCTGGAATTATGGGTACAGATAAAGATAAGCCGGGCAATCCTGTTGCTGCCGGCTTCCAGGTTAACAAATTCCGCCATTTCCTGCAAGTTCTGCTTTCTTTCAGCGGGGATCAGATCAAATTCCTTTAATCTCTCACTGATATACAGAGACAATGTACTGTTCATTTTTTCCGGATTCATAGGCTTGATGATCAGACACAATGGCCTGAAATTATTGTGACCCGTGTTTTCATTGATTATCAGTATTCAGATTTCATTTTTCACCATACACCGTAATACTGAAAATTCCTGCGCCGGAATTTTTATAATTTTCCCATTCATCCCGGGTAAAATATTTAAGATAAATTTCTTCAGGAAGAACATTTTTCTGTTCCCTTTGAATATTGACATTTTTAAAGCCGGCATTCCTGATGATGGTCAGATAATCGCTGATGTCGATGGCCCCTGAAACGCATCCCGCATACATAGCCGCATCATATCTCAGACCTTCCGGCAGATCTCCTTTTAAAACGATGTCAGAAATGCTGAAATGTCCTCCCGGCCTGATGATCCTGTAGGTTTCCCGGAAGGCTTTTTCTTTATTTGGAACCAGGTTCAAAACACAGTTGCTGACAACCACATCAGCGGTATTATCCTCTATGGGCATGTTTTCGATCTCACCAAGGACGAATTCAACATTGGTATAACCCAGCTTTTCTGCATTCTCTCTGGCTTTTTTAATCATTTTTTCCGTGAAGTCCAGGCCGATCACCCTTCCGGTATCTCCGGTTATTGCCCTGGCCACAAAACAATCATTCCCGGCACCTGCTCCGAGATCGACGACGGTATCGCCTTTTCTGATCCGGGCATGTTCGGTAGGTATTCCGCATCCAAGGCTGAGGTCTGCTTCCTTCAGATATCCCTCGAGCATGGAATAATCATCTGCAAATACAGTAAAATCTTCTGAGGCGGTGGAGCAACCACATCCGCAGGATTTTTTTGAATCCGCTTTTTCTGCTATTTCACCATATTTTTCCTTTACGATCTGTTTTAATTCTTCTGCGTTTTTCATCTTTGTAAAGTTATATTGCTATATACCAATTAATCAATTAAATTTTTTTTAACAACAATCCGTTATATCCGGGTATGAATCAAATAATTCCTGGAATACTTTTCTTGCCTCATTCCATACAGCATCATTGATGCAATAACAGACCCTGGGACCTTCAATTTCTCCCTTGATGATTCCGATGGTCTTCAGTTCCTTCAGATGCTGTGAGATGGTTGGCTGGGAAAGCCCGATCACATCCACCAGGTCACTGACGATACAGGCCCTTGTTTGGATAAGTTCCGTTATGATCTTAAGTCTGGCCGGATGTGCAAAGGCTTTTGCCAGTGTGGATGCCTTGTTTAACTCGTCGGTGAAAATATCTGATCTTGTAATGCCCATGTTTTATATCGTTATATCGCAATATTACAATATAACAATAAAAATTCCAAGGGAATGATTTATTTTTTTCTAAGCCGGATAAATCAGGGCATGGCCGAGCGGGCCATTTATTAAAATTTTGACAGGATCCCTGCCTGCTTAATTCCTGTCGAAAGAGGCTTATCGATATTCCATTGACGATTGCCATTAGTCATTCCTTCCAAGCCAGAAAATATTTTGAGAAAGCATCGAAATGACAGGCCCAAACTATTTTTTCGAATGGCTTCCTGAAATACGGCCGGTTATTGAGCGCCACGTACCGCCTCCCCTTGTTTCCGGCCATTTTCAGATTTTTCAGGACCAAAGAATTCTGCCAGTATCCTGTATCTGTATTCGAATATGGTACGCAATTGTTTACGGACCAAATTTTTTTCCATGATCCTTCCCAGAAAACCCAATGGCAGTTTATAGGTGACACGGTCTGTCATCTCAACGCCTTCATCCACTTTCCTGAACCTGTGTTCATGGTGCCACATGGCATAGGGACCAAAACGCTGTTCATCGACAAAATAGATTCGGTCGATCACATGGGTGATCTCGGTGACCCAGTTGGTGGAGATCCCTTTGAAAGGATAAACCTTATAGGTGATGATCTGGCCGGGGAACATTTTATTTTGTTCAGGTGCGGAGGTGATCGCGAAGCCCATATGTTGGGGTGTTATTTTCGCGAGGTTCCCCGGCGTAGCGAAGAATTCCCAGGCTTCTTCCAGGCTTACGGGAAGTTTCTGCCGGACGAGCAGGGTATGGATACCTGAATGTGTGCTGAAATGTATCATCGTGTAACAACATTTAATATATATTTTAAAATAACTGATTTAAAAGGATTTTGTTGGCGTTTGCACAGGTTCGGCCCCGATACTAACCGGGGTGCGCTATGTGAAAAAGCAGGCTCACGTTTCCAGTTTGAACGAAAGTGAAGGTGAAAACCTGTGCCAGTTTTTTTTGTATTCTACGTCACAGGGTGCTAATATTAATATCCAGCCGGGAATTGATTGTGTATAACTTCCGTGGTTGGGTCCCCGGACCGTCTAAACATTCTTCCTTCATCGCTGGTTTTACAAAAAAGATTATGGAAAATAAAAAATATATCATTATCGGGGGCAGCAGTGGGATTGGTTTATCGTTGATCAACCTGATCACAGCCGAAGGGCACCACGTATATCATTTTGCCAGGAATCGGGGAACATGGGAAAATGAAAGCCAGATACAGCACACCACCCTGGATATTCTCTCGGATGAACTACCGGATACACATGGGATCGAACATGCGAATGGACTCGTTTATTGTCCCGGCACCATCGAGTTAAAGTCCTTTCATCAACTTTCGGATGAAAATTTCAGAAATGAATTTGAGATTAATGTTGTAGGTGCCATAAAATTGATTCGCCATTTTCTGAAGGCTCTTAAAAAATCCAGATCCGCAAGTATCGTACTTTTCAGCACGGTTGCAGTGGGTCAGGGAATGCCTTTCCATGCGGGTATCAGCACGGCTAAAGGAGCCATTGAAGGCTTGACCAGGTCTTTGGCTGCAGAATTTGCCCCATCTATCCGGGTGAATGCCATTGCTCCATCCTTAACGGAAACGAGGCTGGCTGAAAAATTCCTTGGATCGGATGAAAGAAGGGAGGCTGCCGGCAAACGACATCCTCTCGGCAGAATAGGTAGAGCCATTGACATAGCCAGCATGGCTTCCTTCCTTTTGAGTGAAAGATCCGATTGGATCACGGGTCAGATTTTACATGTGGATGGCGGACTATCCGCACTGAGAAAATAGATTCCGGCATCATTTCAGCAGGTGTAATGGTTTTTCCGTGAAAATTTTGCCCCTTGACTAAAAAATAGTAAATAGCGGCAACCTTTTATCATGAAGATAGCCGTCACAGGTGCATCCGGGCATATCGGAATAAATCTTATCCCTGAATTGATCAAGGCAGGGCATGAAGTAAGGATTTTATCCCACCGGAATGAAGAAATATTGAAAGAATTCAATGTTCCCGTAACTGGGGGAGACCTGTTGAATCAGGAATCATTGTTGCGTTTTATTAATGGTTCTGAAATTATCATTCATCTCGGAGCGGTGGTTACCATCCATAAAAAATCGCCGGAGGCTCTTAAAGTCAATATCGATGGTACAAGGAACCTCTTGGAAGCAGGGAAAAAAACGGGTGTGAAAAAATTTATATATTTCAGCTCCATTCACAGTCTTCAGGTTTTCCCCCTCGATCAGGATCTGGATGAATCCAGGCCCTATAATTCAGAGAGCCAGTTTGATTATGACCGGTCAAAGGTGATCGGTGAACAGATGGTCCTGAAGGCAAATCATGAGAATTTTGAAACCATCATATTGAATCCAACTTCCGTGGTGGGGCCAAGGGATTACCGGCCATCCCTGATGGGAAGGGCGATCATACAGCTTTATCGGGGCAAAATCCCGGCTTTACTGCGTGGTGGTTTTAACTGGGTGGATGTCCGGGATGTAGTGAAGGCTACCCTGGCAGTGATTCCCCGGCGGTTTCCTGAAAATAAATTTATCATTGCAGGACACTGGCACAGCATGACAGAACTGGGGGAAATAATCTCAGAGTCGGGTGGAAAACCCTGTCCGAAATTGCTGATACCTTTCTGGATGGCATTTTTAGGAGCCGGTGTTTTGTCAATGATGCCATTCATCAGTAGGGAAGAACAATTATTTACCGCAGCTTCGCTTCATACGCTTCAGAACAGCCATAGAAATATTTCAAGTGAAAGAGCCAGGAAATACCTGGATTTTCACCCAAGATCATTCGAAGAGACAATTGCTGATACCATAAAATTTTTCGAGGAGATAAAATACCTGGCATAAATGGATATTAAGCTTTTTTATCAACTGATATACATTTGGATCGCACTGGCGGTGGTCATCTTTTTTACCCTGCTGTTTGTTTCGGCACCCTATGGCCGTTTTACCCGGGCAAACTGGGGCTTAATGATCAATAACCGCCTGGGTTGGATTCTGATGGAGACTCCCTCGCTGTTCACGTTCTGTTATTTCGTGTTCACAGGGACTGCGCCGATCAATGGTTATGTCTGGTTTTTTACAGCATTGTGGGTCATTCATTATTTTCACCGTTCATTTATTTTTCCATTCAGGATCAGGTCGAAAAATAAAAAAACACCCCTGGCAGTTGTCCTCATGGCTGTGTTTTTCAATTTTGTGAATGGATTTTTCAACGGGTATTACCTGGGGAATTTTTATCAGATAAACAATGACTACAGCCTATCTGACCCACAACTGCTGGTTGGTTTGGTATTTTTCATGCTGGGGATGGGGATCAACCTGCATGCCGACCAGGTCCTGATCAACCTGCGGAAGAACAATACCGGTGAATATAAAATCCCCCATGGAGGGATGTTCAGATGGATATCCAGTCCGAATTATTTTGGGGAACTTGTCGAATGGCTCGGATTTGCACTCATGGTGAACAGCCTGCCGGCATTCTCATTTTTTATCTGGACGGCGGCCAACCTGGTTCCAAGGGCACTGAGTAATCATCAATGGTATCTTGAAAAATTCCATGATTATCCGGCCAGCAGGAAAGCGATCCTGCCTTTCATATTATAATATTTGGAATCAGTGCAAAACAACTTTCTGAACTACATTTTTGACTGGAAGGGGCTATATTTATCTGATTTTATTTCACGTAATGGTATGAGGCTGTTAATACCTTTTTTTGCCATGAATTTTACCTGTGATAATTATACCCGGGAAACTGGCGATGCGCGGATAGGCATCATAAAATCCGTCTTAAAAGAAATGGGAATATTGGAGAAATGGTTTACGGCATGAAAAATATACCATTATTCATACTCATTTCCCTTTTTTGGGCTGACCGGGATATTTTTCCCCCTGGAAAGCGGTGGAGTCAGGGGATACGATTAAATTTGATGTAAAACGGTTAAATTACACTGAAGCGGACCCAGCCACCGGGAATGAGAGACGGGTGATCAAAGGATTACCCAGGGAAACCAATTCATTGAAACAGGATTGGCAAAAGGATATCAGCTGGCTGATGAACTGATGTTTATCAATTACGATCCTCCCTTGTATAACCGGGAAAAATGAGAGTTAATAATTGACATTTTATGAATAATTAAATAAAGTTCCAATATGAAAGCTATGGTGCTCACCGGTATCAAACAAATGGAAATGAGGGAATGGCCGGATCCCGCAATTAAAAATGATCATGATGTTAAAATTAAACTGAAACGGGTTGGTGTCTGTGGATCTGATATCCATTATTACCGGACCGGGAAGATCGGAAGCCAGGTGGTGGAATTCCCCTTTCCTGTCGGTCATGAATCCGGCGGGGTGGTGGTCGAGGTTGGACGTTCGGTAACCAAAGTTAAACCCGGGGACAGGATCGCCATCGAACCTGCCATTTCCTGCGGTGAATGTGATCAATGCCTGGCAGGCAGGCCCAATACATGCCGGCACACGAAGTTCCTTGGTTGTCCCGGGCAGATTGAAGGTTGCCTGACAGATTTTGTTGTCATGCCCGAAGAAAATAGTTTTCCCATACCCGATACCATGAGCTTTGATGAGGCGGCAATTTCCGAACCGCTTGCCATTGGACTTTATGCTGTAAAACAATCCGGGTTAACGGCCAAGGATAAAATTGGCATTCTGGGATTTGGTCCGATCGGGATGAGTGTGATGCTGCCGGCCAGGGCTTTTGGCGCCAGAAATTTTTATGTGACGGATAAAATTGATGAAAGGTTAAAGATTGCCGTAAAGCTGGTGGCGGCGTGGACGGGCAATCCTGAAAAAGAGAATGTTGCAGACCTGATCAATAAAAAGGAGCCGCTGCAGCTGGATGTCGTTTTCGAGTGTTGTGGAGAGCAGGATGCCATTAACGATGCCTTGAAGATCGTAAAACCCGGCGGAAAGATTATGTTGATCGGCATACCTGAGCAGCAGCGTTTGTCTTTCGATATGGATTTTATGCGACGCAAGGAGATTACCGTTATCAATGTCAGGCGCCAGCGGTTTTGTGTACAGGAAGCGCTGGATCTGATGTCTTCCGGGAGAATCGATATTTCACCCATGGCCACCCATCGGTTTAACTTCAGAGATACAAAAAAGGCATTTGACCTGGTGGATGCCTACCACGACGGAGTCATGAAGGCAATGATCGAATTTTGAAGATTCCGGGTTTCAGCAGGGCAAGGTGTGGTTTGGAAAGGAAGAGAATAGCAGAATAATTGCCGTTTGCAGAGCGGCGGATTTACCATGGAAATACCTGGTAGTGAACAATACAATTTTAAAATGACATGGATTTAAAAGCACAAAAATTTCTTTTTTATTTAATTACCTCCGTATTACTTATCGGGATGGCCATAATCTCCGGGTGCACCCCTGATCAGAAAAAAACAAAGGTGAATTTGGATGTTTTGGATACCGGGCATGAGGTTCCCAGTTATGAACCACGTAATATCAATGACAATCAGGCAATGAGTGCTGATACAACAGAAAATTTTAAAAAAGGGGAAAAACTTTTACACGATGAACTAAAGGAGCCTGCTTTATTCCGCGGAGTAAACGGCGATAATTTAGGCAATATCCGTGAATTCGAAGTAGCTGAAATTAAAGGTTGGGGAGCTAACATATATGGAACCAGATTTGCATTCACTGCAGGGACAGATGCAATTCACCAACTTCCGGGGCTTTTACCGATGGCTATAAATGATATGCTGATTATGCGTAGAAATGGCATGAAATGCACTATTGGTTTAAGGGGTAATCTTTTTGCAGATCAAACCAGTAAGGAATCGCTCGAATTCTGGACTGATCCGAGACTGAAGCCAACACTTATTAATATCTGGAAAACAATTGCAAAGGGTTTATTAGAATACAGGGATGTCATTCACGGTTTTTACCTATTTGGGGAACCGCTTTATCGTAAAGGATTACCAGATCCACCTCCCGGATGGTATGATATGGCGGTCAGTATCACGCGTGCAATCAGGGAGATTGATAACGAGACCTGGATTATATTTCAACCCGGGCCGGGTGGAGTTCCCTGGGGATATAAGGACATGAAACCACTGCCTGACAATAAAGTTATCTATGATGTTCATTTTTATACCCCACATAAATTTACTCATCAGGGTGTTTCAGTGAGTGAAGAAACCGGGATCACTGAAGCGATGAAGTTGTTGAATGTGCCTTATCCGATGCCATGGGAAACCACGTGGGAAAGCCAGGGATTTGAAAAGATCGGCTATACCATACCACGGAAGTTAAAGGACAAATATGACAAGGAATTACAGATGGAATTGTTACGCCCCGCCATCGAATTTCAGCAAAAATACAAAGTGCCAATGATTGTTCTTGAGTTCAGTGCAGTACGATGGTCGCCTTCACCTGATGGCGCGACATACTTGCAGGAAGCAATAGATATCTTTGAAGCATTAGGCTGGTCATGGATGTATCATGGATGGGGAATGCGAGATAATCATTGGAACCTGATGCTTGCAGAAGGAACGGATGCATTCTGGATGCGAGGTACGCCGTGGCCTACACAGCCTGTACCTTATGAAACAGAACGGGCAAAGGTGATTAAAGCGGGCCTGGCAAAAAATTTGAATCATGGATTCACCATAGATGAGGATTGATATAACAATAGATTAGTTCCATTAAGAGGGAATCAGAGAAGGTAATGGATTTATTTTAAACTGAGGGTTGAACTAATTTCCGGAAGAATTAAACGGGGCCGCCGGATTTATGCCCTGTGGATTGTTGTCCAGACCCTGTAAATTTTTTCTGATCAGTTGCAACCAGCGGAGCTTTATCTGCATCTAACCTGTAACAATAAGAATCCCTTGATATGTTCAGGAATTACCTAAAGATCGCTTTCAGAAGTATTTTAAAACATAGATTTTTTTCCATTGTCGATATTTTCGGCCTCGCCGTGAGCATGTCTGCCAGCCTGCTGATCATCGTAATGATTGCAGATCAGAAAAAATGAGCTGGGCTCACATCCTGACGTGATCCGTATTTCTGCCAACAATATAATCCCTGCCATGGGTATGACGACCGGTACGGAATAAAGGACCCTGATCGAACCGATTGATTCCACAAGTGTTTCCTATTATACCGTCGATCAGAATTATATTGACAATTTCGGGCTTAAACTGGTTGGCGGGAGAAATTTCCCCCGGGGAATATCAGAGGAAAATGAACAATATGTCATCATCAATGAAAAGGCGGCTGTCAAACACCGATCCCTATGCAAGAGTATCGGGAATGCCTGTATGGTTATGAAGAAATCCGGATGAAAAATTCTTTTATCTTTACCGTAAGCGTATCTCAGAGGAAAAAGACAGGTTTACACGGCAATAAAATTCCAGGATTCTTCAGGGTAAATACTCATGCCTGTTAAAGATCAAAAATCGGAGTGAATTCGTAATTTTTAAAAGTGGAAGTTTCAGGAATATCCATTATCTTCAGCCATCCGATTTTTTCAGTACCGTAATCATAAACCCAATTTTATTAAAAAGGAGGCCCCATGTCGATAAGAAATGTATTGATATTAGGCGCCGCGGGGCGCGATTTTCATAATTTTAATACTTTTTTCAGCAGGAATCCCGGCTACCGGGTAATTGCATTCACCGCGAACCAGATCCCCAATATTGAGGGTAGACTCTATCCACCTGAACTGGCCGGAAATCTATATCCCGCTGGTATCCCGATATTTCCGGAAGTTGATCTTCCTGAATTAATTCGTAAATATCATATTCATGATTGTTATTTTTCATACAGTGACATTTCCTATCATGCTGTGATGGGAATCAGTGCTGTTGTGCATGCTGCCGGGGCTAATTTCGTTCTGCTGGGTCCCGGAGAAACCATGATCAAAAGTAGTAAGCCCGTCATTGCTGTTTGTGCCATCCGGACCGGTTGCGGGAAAAGTCAGACATCAAGAAAGATTGTTGAATTATTGATGGAGAAAGGGAAAAAAGTTGTGGCTGTCCGTCATCCCATGCCCTATGGTAACCTCGTGAAACAGAAGGTACAACGGTTTTCGGTGCTCGATGATCTTAAAAAACATGATTGTACGATTGAAGAAATGGAGGAATACGAACCCCACATTGTCAGGGGGAATGTCATTTATGCCGGCGTTGATTATCAGGCCATCCTGGATTCGGCGGAAAATGATCCGGATGGATGTGATGTTATTGTATGGGATGGAGGCAACAATGATTTTTCCTTTTACCGTCCCGATCTTCTGGTGACGGTAACAGATCCTCATCGTGCCGGGCATGAATTATCCTATTATCCGGGGGAGGTGAACCTAAGGCTGGCGAATGTGGTGATCATCATAAAATGGACAGTGCTGCACTAAAGGATGTTGCCGCATTGAAAAGGAACATTAAACAGGTAAACCCCGGGGCAGTGATCATTGAAGGGAATTCTCCGATACGGGTCGATCACCCGGAAATGGTTACCGGAAAGCGGGTGCTGGTGGTTGAGGACGGGCCTACACTAACCCACGGGGGTATGAAGTTCGGAGCCGGTACTGTGGTTTCGCATAATCTTAAAGCGAAACAGCTCGTTGATCCCGGGCCATATCTGGTAGGCGATCTGAAAAAAACCTTCGACAAATATCCGGAAATCGGAATTTTATTACCTGCCATGGGATATGGGGAAAAGCAGTTATCTGATCTGGAGGATACCATCAACAGTACGGATTGTGATAGTGTGGTCATTGGTACACCCATTGATCTTTCGCGGGTGATTCATATCAGGAAACCCCATACAAGGGCTTATTATGAACTTGAAGAAATCGGTAAACCTGATTTAAATGATATTATGGACGAATTTTTGAAAAACAAATTTCGGGATAAAGTAAGGCAGTGAACCTTTACCGGCTTCAATTCTTGTGTAATTATAGTAATCCATTATGTTATAATTTTTCCCACTGAACTTGTCTGGTCAATTGGACCCTATTATTGCTTGGCTGATGCAGGGCGATCCCTCGATCCGTTGGCAGGTGAAAAGGGATCTTCTCCATCTGGATGAAAAAGTATGGAAAAGGGATCGTCATAAGATTCACCAGGAAGGTTGGGGAAAAGCCCTGCTTGACCTGCGGCAGGAAGATGGCGGGTGGGGAGGAGGTATTTATTCACCGAAGTGGATTTCCACACATTATACTTTGATGTTATTGAAAAGACTGGGATTGTCTCCCGGCAACCGAGCGGCATGTAACAGCACAAGATTGCTGCTTCGCCAGGGACTTTATCCTGATGGAGGGATCAACTTTTTCGGATCGCTCAAACATAGTGAAACCTGTGTTACCGGCATGATCTTATCCTTGTGTGCCTATTTTGAACTTCATCCCGCTGAATTTTCTTCCCTTGCGGATTATCTCCTTGATCAGCAGATGGAGGATGGAATTGCCAGTCATTCGGCGGTGCGACGCATAGTTCCATGCATACCACCATCAGCGTCCTGGAAGGATTATGGGAATTAGAAGGAACTTATCGCGAAAACGATGAGAGGATCCTTCAGGCCAGAAAAAAAGCCCATGAGTTTTTGCTGATCCATCATCTTTTCAGGTCAGACAGAACAGGAAAGATTATCAATCCGAAATGGACACGGTTACCTTTTCCGCAAAGATGGTACTACGATACGTTACGTGCACTGGATTATTTCAGGGATTGCAATGCCGGGAAGGACCAGAGAATGGCTGAAGCAATTGAAGTCTTGATGTCGAAAGAGAAGGATGGCCAATAACCTTTACAGGCAGGATATCCAGGACGAATATTTTTTGAAATTGAAAGGGTGGGTGAACCAAGCAGGTGGAATACCCTCCGGGCTTCAAGGGTATTGGAGTGGTGGAGGGCCTGAATAAATCATAAAAAAACAGATGAATTTTGACATAACCTGGGGGTGTTATGGAAACTCGTACTACGACTTAAGTCGTAGTACGAGTT
>JAGTVG010000166.1 GCA_018224645.1 Cyclobacteriaceae bacterium | reverse complement strand
TGTATTAAAAGTTAACAAAGGGTTTGTTATCGGTATTGTGTTGATTAGTTATGAAAAAGGTTTATTGATTTCGGCTTTCAGAAATGAACCATTAACAGTTCAAGATGAATTGATGTGCAATAATAATCCTGCAATTGTAATTTGTCAAGAATAAAACGCTATTTTATTCAATTTTATTAATTGAAGGCAATATTCTGATAATTCAGATAATTATAATTGCAAAAGATATTAAACCATATTTTTGCAATATAAACAATTCGTTATGCTCAATATAATACAAATTAAGGAAAATCCTGATAAAATCATAAGGGGATTGGAAAAAAAGAGATTCCCGGATGCCGATCAGATGGTTCAGAAGGTATTGTTTCTTGATGAAAAACGCAGGAATACACAAACAGAACTTGACAGAATACTCGGCGAAATAAATAATCTTTCAAAAAAGATCGGTCAGCTGATGAAGGAAGGGGATAAACAGGAAGCGGACAGGATAAAAAATGTTACCAGGGACCTGAAGGAGGATTCAAAAAAGCTGGGGATTTTACAGGATGAATTGGAAAATGCACTGGAAAACGTGCTTTATAATATCCCCAATGTTCCTCATCCCGAGGTACCTGAAGGAAGAACTGCCGAAGATAACAGGGTCATCCTCCAGCAGGGAACCATCCCGGAACTTCCGGAGCATGCATTGCCTCACTGGGAACTGATCGAAAAATATGACATTATTGATTTTGCGCTGGGGAATAAACTTACAGGGGCCGGTTTTCCGGTCTATAAAAATAAAGGGGCAAAACTTCAACGGGCGTTGATCAATTTCTTTCTTGACGAAGCCCATAAAAAGGGATATATTGAAATTCAACCACCTGTGGTCATCAATGCTGCCTCCGGAACGGCTACAGGACAACTTCCAGATAAGGAGGGGCAGATGTATCAGCTGAAAGATGAAGATTTTTATCTCATCCCAACCGCGGAAGTGCCCATCACGAACATCTACCGGAATGTGATTCTTAAGGAAGAAGAATTACCCGTGAAGAATGTAGGATATACGCCCTGTTTCAGGCGTGAAGCAGGATCCTGGGGGGCACATGTCCGGGGACTGAACCGGCTTCATCAGTTTGACAAGGTTGAGATCGTCCGGATCTGCAGGCCTGAAGACTCCTACGGGGCATTGAAGATCATGTGTGATGAGGTGATTTCGCTTTTATCCCTGCTTGAACTGCCTTACAGGATGGTGCAATTATGTGGCGGTGACCTGGGTTTTACCTCAGCCATGACTTATGATATGGAAGTATATTCCGCAGCCCAGAAAAAATGGCTGGAGGTCAGCAGTGTCAGCAATTTTGAAACCTTTCAATCGAACCGCCTGAAACTCAGGTATAAGAATCAGGCGAATAAAAACATCCTGCTGCATACCCTGAATGGAAGTGCACTGGCCCTTCCAAGGATCGTAGCGGCATTACTGGAGAACAACCAGGCACCGGAGGGGATCAGAATACCTGCGGCTCTTGTCCCATACACTGGGTTTGAATGGATCCATTAAATATCGGTGACATGATTATCAGAAAAGGAGTTGAAACTGATCTTAAGGATGTCTACGATCTGGTAAAAGAATTGGCCATTTATGAAAAAGCATTGGATGAAGTCGAAACGTCTGTTGATTCCATGCTTGAGGACGGTTTTGGCAAAAACCCCGTTTTTGGTTTTCATGTGGCTGCCACCGATGGAAAGATCGTCGGCCTCTCGTTATATTACTACCGTTATTCTACCTGGAAGGGAAAATTGTTGTACCTCGAGGACCTGGTCGTACTAGAAAAATACAGGGGAAGGGGAATTGGAAGGAAACTGATGGATGCAACGATTCAGGAAGCAAAACTTCAGCATTGCAACGGAATTCAATGGCAGGTCCTGGACTGGAACCAGCCGGCCATCGGGTTTTATGAAAAATATGAACCATTGTTCGACCCGGCTTGGATCAACTGCCGGCTTTCCCGTGAACAGATTGAAAATTATAATTCCACCTCCTGAAGCACCGTTCTGAATGCCACATGTTTATGACGGTATCTCTGGTTATGCTCCTCAATCAATAAAGGGGCTTCCTTTTCAAGGTATAGTTCTATTTTTTTCAGGTCATTGGTAAAGAATTGCGCAGAATACGTGATCCCTTCATCCTTTACGTTCAACAGCCTGTAGAATTTATAATTTTCAAAATATCCGGTCGCCAATACCTTCGGCAGATGGATCTGTTTCATCCACAAAAGCCAGTGGGCTTCTATATCACGATCGATGTTATAGGTGATATTATAGAGAAACATGCAAATTTTAAATAGAAAATATATTTATTATATTAAGAAACATTTTCGTGATTCTTATGTTTTTATCCCTGATATAAAATAATTCAGTAACGCTGAACAAACAAAAATGTGTCAATAAAGTTACTTATATATTCTACAAGAATATATTCATTGCTTAATTTAGAAAATGGTGTCAACTTATTCGATCAGAGATCTGGAGCAACTTTCCGGAATAAAAGCTCACACGCTGAGGATCTGGGAACAGCGATATGATTTCATCAAGCCCAAGCGCACAGATACCAATATCCGTTATTATGATGACCAGGATCTGAAATTGATTTTGAACGTATCTCTTCTGAAGGATAACGGTCATAAAATTTCAAAAATATCCAGGATGCCGTATGAACAGATGCAGAAGGAAGTCCTTAAATTAACCGACAAAAGATTAAGTTTCCCTGAACAGATCCATACCCTCACGCTCACAATGATCGATCACGATGAGGAACGTTTTGAAAAGATCATTTCCACCCTGATTCTCCAGCTGGGATTTGAAGATACCATGATCAAGGTGATGTATCCCTTCCTGATGAAGATCGGGATCCTCTGGCAAACCGGATCCATTTCCCCCTCACAGGAACATTTTATTTCGAATCTCATCCGACAGAAGATCATTGTGGCGATCGACGGACTTTTTCTGCCTTCCATAGAATCCAGGAAAAAATACCTGTTATTCCTGCCTGAGCATGAACTCCACGAAATTTCACTGCTTTTTTCAGCCTATCTGATCAAATCAAGGAAAAATAAGATTATCTATATTGGCCAGAATACGCCTTTTGATGATCTGATCCATGTGTACAACGCCATGAAACCCGATTATTTACTTACCGTGATGACAAGTTATCCTCAATCGGCGGATGTGCAGGATTATGTTGATAAATTGAGTGAAAAGTTCCACAACAATAAGATCCTGATCACAGGCCGTCAGGTAGTCGGACAGGATATCCATGCCCATGAAAACATCGTCATCCTCAACAGACTTGAAGATCTGGTAATTTTCATTCAACAGGACTCCTGATCACCCTTTCCTGGTATTCCATCATTTCTCGGTGTTTTTCTTTCAAATTAATTGTTTAAGTTTTATTAAACATTTCCATCTGAATCCTAAAATCTTTCCCCTTCTCAACAAAAAAAATATTTAAATCTTTCTTCCTCATTTTCAGATATTTATAACATATTCATTAAACAAAATGTGATTTAATTGAAAAATTGTTTAACATATATTTGCATTCATTAAACAAAAAGATCTATATTTGTTTATGTATTTAATATTAAACATTAAACATTTAATCATATGACAGCTCTTGAATTCGGATACAGCATCACCAAAAGTACAAAAGGGTTAAGGTCGATCGCCATGCGTCTGACCAGGGACAGGGAGGCCGCCAATGACCTGATCCAGGAAACCGTACTGAAAGCTTATACAAACCGCGAGAAATTTACCGAAGGAACAAACCTGAAAGCATGGTTATATACCATCATGAAAAATACCTTCATTACCAACTACCAGCGGATGGTGAGAAGAAATACCTTTATTGATACTTCTGATAATTTGCACTATATTCACAGCAATAATAACATCACAGAGAATCTGGCGTATACCAATTTTGCGCTGCGGGATATAAATAAAGCGATTGGCAATCTTGATGATATTTATAAAATCCCCTTTGTCATGCATTTCAGAGGCTTTAAATATTATGAAATTGCCGAAAAGCTTAACATACCCATTGGAACTGTTAAAAACCGTATTCATATTGCAAGACAGGAACTTAAAAAACAGCTGAAGAAATACGCCACCAGGTAAATTTTTTAGGGAAAGGTGAAAAAAGCGATTGTCATAGGATCCGGGTTCTCTGCCCTGTCCTCGGCCACATTTCTGGCTTCAAACGGGCACGAGGTAACCATACTTGAAAAAAACAGTACGCCTGGCGGAAGGGCGAGAAAATTTTCAGCCAAAGGTTTCACCTTCGATATGGGACCCAGCTGGTACTGGATGCCTGATGTATTTGAATCCTACTTCAATAAATTCGGAAAATCTTCTTCGGACTATTATAAACTGGTCAGGCTGGATCCATCCTATAAGGTGATCTTTGGAAAGGATGATTATCTTGATATTCCAGCCTCACTGGAAGCTTATAAGGATATGCTCGAATCCATGGAATCCGGGAGCGGTGACATGCTGGAAAAATTCCTCACCCAGGCCGCCTATAAATATCAGGTGGGGATCAATCAGCTTGTTTATAAACCGGGTCGTTCCATTACTGAATTCCTTGACCTGAAATTATTGATTGATATCTTCAGGATGGATATCTTTCAATCGTTTGAAAAACATATCAGAAAGTTTTTCAGTCATGAAAAAATATTGATGCTGATGGAATTCCCCATACTTTTTCTGGGTGCTATTGCCAAAAATACCCCTGCCCTGTATAGTCTGATGAACTATGCCGATATTAAGCTGGGTACCTGGTATCCGATGGGAGGGATGTATGAGATCGTAGCGGGAATGGTAAAGCTGGCCACTGAACTGGGCGTTGAATTCCGGATGAATGAACCGGTCACTAGAATTTCGGTAAGGAACGGCAAGGTACACGAAGTGCATACCGCGTCCGCATCCTACCAGACCGATGTATGTGTGGCAGGTGCCGATTACCATCACGTGGAAAATACCCTTCTTGATCGTGAATTCAGGAATTATGATGAGGATTACTGGAAATCGAAGGTATTTGCCCCGAGTGCGGTGATATTTTATCTTGGAGTTGATAAAAAAATAAAAAACCTCCGTCATCATAATCTTTTTTTTGATGCGGATTTCAGTGCTCATGTTGAAGAAATTTATAAGGAACCCTCCTGGCCGGATAACCCCCTCTTTTACACCTGTGCCGCCTCAAAAACAGATCCGACGGTTGCCCCGGCAAATGCTGAAAACCTGTTTGTGCTGATTCCCGTAGCCACAGGACTGAAAGAATCGGAAAATATACTTTCGGCTTACTACGATATAGTGATCAACAGGATGGAATCTTTCACGGGAGAAAACATCAGGGATCATGTGGTTTATAAAGAATGTTTTTCCCGGAAGAATTTTATATCCTCCTACAATTCCTATAAAGGAAATGCCTATGGTTTGGCCAATACACTTAGACAAACAGCCATTCTGAAACCATCTATGAAGAACAGAAAAATCAGGAACCTGTATTATACCGGACAACTTACCGTCCCCGGACCCGGGGTGCCACCCTCCCTGATTTCGGGCGAGGTGGTGGCAAATGAGATAATAAAAGATTCAGGCCATTAAATATCTTTTTATGACCCTATTCGACCGAACAACCATGGAATGCAGCAAGGTGATTACCAGAAATTACAGCACCTCCTTTTCACTTGGCATTCGAACCCTGGACAAAAAATTCAGGGATCCGATCTATGGAATTTACGGCTTTGTCAGGTTTGCCGATGAGATTGTCGACACCTTTCATGATCATGATAAACATGATTTACTGGGAAGGTTTGAAGCTGAGACCTACAGGGCTATTGATGAAAAGATAAGCCTGAACCCTGTCCTCCATTCCTTCCAGCTGGTTATTCATCAATACCGGATTGAAAGAACCCTGATCGATGCTTTTTTGAGGAGCATGAGGATGGATCTTCATAAAAATTCCTTCAGCCAGGGAGGCTATAAAGAATATATTTATGGATCTGCCGAGGTTGTCGGCCTGATGTGTCTGCGTGTTTTTACAGACGGGAATGATAAGCTTTATGAGGAACTCAAAGCACCTGCCAGAAGACTGGGAGCCGCGTTCCAGAAAGTTAATTTCCTGCGTGATATCCGGAGTGATTATTATGAACGGGGAAGGATCTATTTCCCGGGCATTGATTTCTCGGATTTTAAAACTGCAGATAAAAAAATAATTGAAGCCGATATACAGGAAGATTTTAAAGTTGCTTATGAAGGGATCATCCGGTTGCCGAAAGGGACCAGAAAAGGGGTATATCTTTCCTATATGTATTACCTGAAATTATTTGAAAAAATAAAAAGGCTGTCAGCAGAATCAATTCTTCATCAGAGGATCAGGATTCCGGATTTTAAAAAGATCATGCTCATAATTCCTGTACTTTTTACAAACAGTTCCAGGCCGGCTGAGTTATATAAATAATATGTTCAATTTACAGGTAGATATCGACAATAATTCCGGCTTCTGCTTTGGTGTGGTCTACGCCATAGAAATGGCGGAAGAAATCCTGAATGAACAGGGTTATCTGTATTGCCTTGGTGATATTGTTCATAATGATGAGGAAGTAAAAAGGCTTGAAAAAAAAGGATTAAAGATCATTGATCACCAGCAACTGAAGGATATCCGTAGCGAACGTGTGTTGATCAGGGCACATGGCGAGCCTCCCTCTACCTATCAACTTGCCGTTAAAAATGATCTCGAACTGATTGATGCCTCCTGTCCCGTTGTCCTGAAACTTCAGAACAGGATCAAAAATGCGCATGATAAAAAGGGAAACATTTATATT
>JAGTVG010000165.1 GCA_018224645.1 Cyclobacteriaceae bacterium | reverse complement strand
TCAAAACGATATCTTTCAGGAGATCCCGTTGTTTTCCAACGATAATCAGCGATCCTCCGGTGGCCAGATCCTCATATCCCAGGATCCTGCCGAAATCCTGAGGACCGATACAGGAGCCGGAAGGACCTCCTACCTGAACAGCCAGAATCTCGCTGGAACTCCCTACCAGATCAAGAATATCATTTACGCTGAATCCCCATTCCACTTCATATACACCCGGATGCAGGCAATCTCCCGATACACTCAGCAATTTGGTGCCGGTGGATTCCCTGGTGCCGAATGACCTGTACCAGGTGCCGCCATTATACATGATCATGGTCACTGCACATAAGGTTTCCACGTTATTAACGATGGTAGGCATGTTCAGATATCCTTTTTCAACCGGGAATGGGGGCCTGTCACGCGGCTCACCCCGTTTGCCTTCCGCAGATTCGATCAATGCCGATTCTTCTCCGCAGACGTAGGCTCCGGCTCCGAACTGGATCCTGATGTCAAAATCAAATCCCTCCTTACCGCCAATATTTTTCCCGAGCAGATTCTGTTTTCTGCTCTGATCGAGGACATTTTCAAGATATTCCTTCAGATATTTATATTCATGACGCAGGTATATGATTCCCTCCTCTGCCCCGACAGCGTACCCGGCGATAGCCATTCCTTCCAGCAACCGCAAGGGTCTTTCTGTCAGGATCACCCGGTCCTTAAAAGTTCCGGGTTCACCCTCATCGGCATTGCAGAATATAAATTTTCTTTCCCCCGGGGCTTTCCGGCAAAATTCCCATTTCAATCCCGTAGGAAACCCGGCGCCCCCTCTTCCGCGGATGTTCGATGTTTTAACCTCTTCGATCACATCTTCGGGGCTCATACCGATCACCTTTTTCAGGGCATCACCCGGAGTGTATTTTGGGGTTAAAATGGGCCCAATCTTCCTGATATTATTGCTGACAACCGATTTGATCAGATCATGACTGTTGGCACCGTCACCATAACTGGCAACATACATCTCGTCCACCTTCTTACCTGCCTTGATATCCCTGATGATCTCCCTGGCCCTGAATTTTGTCAATCGGGTAAAAACGAGTCCGTTGATGATGGCGGCGGGTTCCTGATCATTCATTCCAATACATGATGTATTGAATAATCCGATCATGCCATCCCCGGTCACATCACCAAACTTACATCCTACCTCCTCTTCAAAAACCCTTGCAACGGCATTTCTTCCCATCATGTTGGCCACCGCACTATCATTCAGATAGATATTATATGTCCCGATGGGTTTTTGTGAGAAAAAATGATAAAATGACAAGGTTTGTTCCACATCTGCCCGGGAAATATTCAATTCCAGGGAAATCTCATCCACAGAATCATCTGATACGAAACCCAGCGCTTCCTGGGTATCGATCAATATATCCATTAACCGGGTTTCATCTTTTTTGTACCGGGCCAGAATGGATTGGATATCCGTTTTCATATATTCAATAAATATTTAGGTTTAAGAAATCCGTTTTCAATCAGTATTTTTATTGGTAATGCTGAAAATTAAATTTTCAAGTTCATTTCCGATATTTACATTGTTCACAATAATTTTTTCACTTTTCAGATTCAGGGAGGTGAAATTCAATACACCTTTCACTCCTAATAATTCAAGGGCTTCCATACATCCCAGGGCCGCATTTTCCGGCACGGCAAGGATGGCAAGCCTGATGTTGTGCTTCCGTATGATATCCGGTAAATATTTAACATGATAAACCGGGATTTCAGCCTCTTCATTGATTTTTTCAGGGTCATTGTCAAAAACAGCAATGATCTGGATCCCATCCTTCTTAAAACCCGGAAAATTCAATAATGCCTGCCCGATCCGTCCTGCTCCTATGATCACGATCTTATGTTTTTTATTCACCCCAAGGATCTCATTGATCTTTTCCAGAACGGTTTCTATTTGGTATCCGCCCTTCTGCGCACCCCTGATCCCGAATTCCCTGAAATCCTTCCTGACCAGTGAGGGTGATACCTCAAGGGAATCTGCAAGGTTGTCAGAAAACACCTTGACAAAACCTATGCTTTTTAATCGGACAAGAATGTTTTTATAATTCAGCAGCCGGTATATTCTATTCCCATTCCCCATATAATGTCACAAACATAACATATTCTTCGCAAAAAAATCACTATTTAGTGATCGATGCTATAAAATTACTTGATATATTTTAAAAATACTATGAGTTTAGTCATTAAAAATGCATACGGAAAAAGAAGATCTTATGGGTCATCCAGGCTTGTCTGGCATGAAGACCGCATTGAATTTTATCCTTTAAAAAAATTTTCAAATTTTAGATAAAACAATTACCTTGCGGGTTATGAAAATCCAGGCATTTACTTTTCTCTTCGTATATATCATCGTGCTGCATATTCCGGCCGCTGGTCAGAGTATAGATGCTGGTGACCAGCTCGCATTGGAAAAATTCAACGTCTCCAATCCCCTGGAACTTAACCTGGTTTTTGACATTAAAACATTTATCAAGAATAAGCAGGTGGATGAGTATATCCCCGCCAGGATTTCCTACCGCTTAGCCGATGGAAGTGAGGTAGAAAAAAGTTGCCGGATCAGGCCAAGAGGTAACTACCGGAGAAATAAATGTTACCTGCCCCCGATCAAAATTGATTTTGACGATTCAGCCTATCTGATCCCCGAATTTGAAAATATGGGTGAAATAAAGATGGTGTCATTATGTAACCAGGCCGGTAATTTCGAACAATACCTGATTAAGGAGTACCTGATTTATCAGGCATACGAATTAATTTCGGAATACAGCCTGAAAACATATTTTCTGAAAGTAAATTTTATTGATTCCGGGGAAAAAAAGAAACCATTTTCAAGTTATTCCTTCCTGATCGAAGACATCGATGATCTTGCCGACCGGAAAAATGCCGACGAAATTGATAACACAGGATTATTGCCGGTACATATGCAAAGGGAGGTCATGAACCAGCTTGGTGTATTCCAGTTTATGGTAGGCAATACAGACTGGCATATGCCTAATCTGCATAACATAAAACTGCTGAAGGTCGATGATCCGGGCGAGCCGTTCCCGATCCCGGTACCGTATGATTTTGACTATTCAGGTATTGTGAATACGAATTATGCCGTTCCGCATGAATCCTTGCCCATCGAATCCATTACGGAAAGGTACTACATGGGGAATTGCATGTCCGAAACCGAATTCGCTGTTGTCAGACAGAATTTTATGAAACACAAGGAGGAGATCATTTCCCTGTTTGGAGACTGTCCGCTCCTGCAGACTTTCAATCAGAAAACTGCTGCTTCATACATCAATGATTTTTATGCCATTTTAGAAAATGACAAACTCGTGAAGCAGTGGTTGTTCAGTAAATGTGATTAGGCTTTTCCCATTACAATCCTAAAAATTGTAAGTCTACCGTATAAGAGGATAGCTGCCCCGGTTTTCAGGGCAAAAAAAACCCCGACGGGTCGGGGTTAAAGGAAAACAAATCCTTATTTCATTTTATTTTCAGGTTTCTCAGACACCCCGGAAATGATGTTATGTGCATCTGCCGGGGCCCGTTCTTCCAGGATCTCAATTTTTTTCTCTTCCATTTTCAGTCCTGTCGGATCAACCGATCGGATCGCAATGGACGGGGCAATCACCAGCGCAATGACCGACATCAGCTTCAGCAGGATATTCAGCGATGGGCCGGAAGTATCCTTAAAAGGATCTCCGACGGTATCACCAACCACGGCTGCTTTATGTGGATCAGAACCTTTATAATATTTTTGTCCGTCTATTTCCAAACCTTCCTCAAACATTTTTTTCGCATTATCCCAGGCACCGCCGGCATTTGCCTGAAAAATAGCCATCAATACACCGGTTACGGTCACCCCTGCCAGTAATCCGCCCAGCATCTCAGGACCACCGACAAAACCGATCACCGCGGGGGTAATAACGGCAACCAATCCGGGTAGGATCATTTTCCTGATGGAAGCGGTTGTCGAGATTGCCACGCATTTATCGAATTCCGCCTTATCATCAGCTTCATGGAAGATCCTCAGTTCTTCTGCTGTCGCTTTTGAAATATCGGAATCGTATTTTTTCATGATTTCAAGTGCGGCTTTCAAAGCAGGGATGGTGGTAAACTGACGCCGTACTTCCTGGATCATCGACATGGCAGCCTGTCCAACAGCCCGCATGGCCATCGCAGAAAAAATGAAAGGCAGCATACCCCCCAGGAAAAGCCCTGCCATCACCGTTGGTTTCGAAATATTGATGGATGTAATGTTGGCCTGCTGGGTGAATGCTGCAAACAAAGCCAGTGCGGTGAGGGCAGCCGACCCGATAGCAAAACCTTTTCCAATGGCGGCAGTGGTATTCCCTACGGCATCCAGTTTGTCCGTTCGCTGGCGAACCTCCTTGGGAAGTTCAGCCATTTCAGCTATCCCGCCCGCATTATCAGAAATAGGACCATAGGCATCAACCGCAAGCTGAATCCCTGTATTGGCCAGCATACCGACTGCGGCAATGGCAATTCCATATAATCCGGCCACCCAGTAGGAGACCAATATGGCTGAAGCGATCAGTAGGATGGGAATTGCCGTTGACATCATGCCGACGCTGAGTCCGGCGATAATGTTCGTAGCGGCACCTGTAAGAGACTGTTTTGCAATGTTCAATACAGGCGGGGTACCTGTAGCGGTATAATATTCGGTAACTTTACCGATCCCCAAACCAGCAGCCAGTCCCGCCAGTGTTGCATAAAAAACCCCCATGGCGGTATATGTTTCACCTCTGAGTACCCATGATTCCGGCATTATCCACATGATGATGAAATACATAACGACGATCATCAGAAATGAAGAGCCGAATTCGCCAACATTCAACGCGGCCTGGGGGCTGCCTCCTTCTTTCACCTTTACAAAAAACGTACCGATGATTGAAACAAGGATCCCGAACGCCGCTAAAACCAGGGGTAATAAAATAGCCCCTAATCCGTTAAACGTTCCGGCAAATTCTGGCAGGGCTACGAACGCTGCACCCAAGACCATGGTTCCGACGATGGAACCCACAAAGGATTCAAAAAGGTCGGCACCCATTCCGGCGACATCGCCTACGTTATCGCCGACATTGTCGGCAATGGTTGCGGGGTTCAGGGGATGATCTTCCGGTATACCGGCCTCCACCTTTCCCACCAGGTCGGCGCCAACGTCAGCAGCTTTGGTATAAATCCCTCCGCCCACACGTGCAAACAGGGCGATGGAAGATGCCCCAAGGGAAAAACCTGCCAGTACATTCAATACCTTCATGGTATCCCAGCCAGCCCCAATATAATAATTATACAGAATAAACAATGAACTGAGTCCCAGTACACCAAGCCCGACCACGCCAAGTCCCATGACAGATCCTCCGGCAAAAGCCACTTCAAGTGCCTTTCCGAGAGATGTACGGGCTGCATTCGTCGTCCGGACATTTGCCTTAACAGCAACTCTCATACCAATATATCCGGCCAATCCTGAACAAAGGGCCCCGACTACAAATGAAAGCGCAACAAGGGCACTTGACTCCGCCTCGAAAGAACCTTTAACCCCCAGCAGAATGCCCAGTGCCACCACAAAAATGGCAAGTATCTTGTACTCGGCATTTAAAAAGGCCATAGCGCCAATCGCAATGTTCCTGGAGATTTTCGCCATTTTTTCGGTTCCGACCTCCTGCCTGGAGACCCACGCTGATTTCCAAAACACAAAAATAAGTGCTGCCACACCAAATAGGGGCAGAATAAAAACTAAGTTTTCCATAAATTATTCACTATTTAATTTTGTAAAAAACGGTTTTATATTGAAAAAAATAGATAATCAATGTCAAATATAGAATGTATGTAATTATTTTGTATGAGTAAGTTGGAAAATGAGTGCAATAATAGTTATTCGGCCCATTAAACCAAAAAAAAATCTGAATCTTTCTGGTACTTCATCAATTGATCATAAAAAAATCAGACACAATAAAATCAATTGAAAATATTTAAAAAACTAACCATATACTGTAAAACTTCGCCTACATCTCCGACGAATTCATTATTCAGGCTCCTTCCGACAACGAAAAGTGAAAATACTCCATAAAGTGCAAGCAGCAGAATGGCATGAATCAGTCTGATCCTGTTTGAATATATATAAATTGCCAGGGCCAGAACAGTCAGGATCAGCAGAAGCATACGCAGTTCGCCGCTTAATGCAATGATCTCCTCGTGCATTAAGATGGGACCGTGCATCAGGGTGAACAGGAACAAGGGGAAACCCATGGCAAAACAGATATCGAAGATATTACTGCCCAGTACATTGGAAATAGCATCGTCATAATTTCCCTTTTGGGCATCCTTCATGGAAATGATGGTATCGGGTACGCTTGAGGCTGCCGCCGCTAAGATCACGGCCACAAAAAGGATCGGTATATCCAGCCCTTTGAATGTCCCCACAAAGGGAATTGTATATATATCGCTGCCCAGCCATTCACAGGCCTGTACCAGGACAAAACAAACGAAAGCAATGGATGAGGTCGAAATAATGAGCAGCCACCATGCATTCACGTCGTTGATCTTTTTTTCTCCCAGGATCACCCGGCGTAAATCGAAGGTCAGCAAGGCCAGGGCAATTGGATGATGTTTATATTCAATTCCGGTAAGTTCCTTATGCCGCTGCTGCTTTTCAAGTTCTCCCGTTTTTTCCATGGCATACAGCATGTAAGCCAGGTAGATAAAATAAATGATCATTAATATCAACCCGTGTCCCCAGTTCATCGATGATCCGCTGATCACCATGATAAATATCACTTCAGCTATGATCAGCGCATATCCGTCCCGGCGTATCACCTTACGGCTGATCTTGATCACCCTTGTAATCCCCATAATGACCACCACCAGGATCACGGCGGCCGGTATGATCATGCTGTTAAAAATGGCACTCCCCGCAGTGGTTCCTACACCTCCGGAAAAACCGTCTACATCCTTCAGATAAAACAGGAAAAATAAAGAGGTGAAAAGTTCCGGCATGGAACTCCCAATGGCGTTGATGGTCGCACCCCTGACACCATCCGATAAATTTCTTCCGATAAAATCAGAGGCGATTGCAAATCCGTCACTGGCCCTCCATATAATAACACAGCATAAAATGACCAGAAACAGGGGGATTATGATGCCCATTTAAAAATTACCCGTGATTTGTATAATATGTTGAACATATAATCCCAAAAGTATGTCTTTTTTTATATAAAATCTTACTATAACACAAAATAATTTTTCCCGGGCTTCCCGGGTCATCCTGAATATCCGGATTTAAGGGCGCTTAATAATTATTTTCTGAAAAAAAATCAGCAACGATAAGGGTATCTTAACGGCAGGTTGTCATACATCAAAAAAAACTCATGAAACGAAATACAATCATTCTTCTTTTATTCTGGATCCCGGGTTTGGCGGCCGGCTCCGGAAATTTTATACCGGGCAATACAGGGCTGACCTGGGAAAATGAAATGAATCTCCGCCCAGGGGACGATGACATGATAACCCTCTCGGATAACCATGATCATTCGGGAGGATATGGAGGGATTTTCTTCAAAGGCACATCTTTTAAAGACCAGACATTGCTGATTACAGGCCTGAGAGGCGCCTGGGTCGTAAACCGTTCTTTTTGTCTCGGCATTGATCTGAACGGAATCCTTCCAACTACAAAATATTCGGGAGTTGATCCTGTCGGCCTGGATCAGGCAATCCTGACAGGTGGTTACGGAGGGATCCTGCTTGAACCCATCGTCTGGTCGAATAAAATCGTCCATCTTACTTTTCCCATATCCATTGGCGCCGGATGGCTGGGATATGTTGAGGATTGGGAAAATAATCAATATTACTATGACGGAGACCTGTTCGATGACGATGTATTCTGGTATTTTGAACCTGGCATCAATGTAGAAATCAATGTGGCGAGGTTTTTCAGGGCCGGTGTGGGCATCTCTAAATGATTTACGCAGGATCTGGAGCTTGTCAATACATCCCCCATAGCTTTTGATGAATTGAATTATGGGGTCACCCTTAAGTTTGGCTGTTTTTGATCTAATCCCGGAATGTCACTATGCCTGATCATAAGTTTTACGGGAATTACTTGGTCCGGTCATACATTCTGCTAATTTTAGATACCGATAAATTGAACGGTTAATTTTTCAGGAATCAAAATTAAATATTATGACTATGGATCGACGAGATATTTTAAAAGGAATGGGGATCACCACCGCCACCGGAGCCCTTGGATTATGGAGTTTACCCGGCGAAGCCAGTCAATCCAGGCCTGCCGCCTTCAATGGATTGCCAGCCGTAAAGATCAAAAAAGTTAAATCCATCGTAACCTGCCCGCACGGCATCGAACTGATTGTTGTTAAAGTGGAAACGGATCAGCCTGATCTTGTCGGATACGGATGTGCAACTTTCCGGCAGCGTGCCCATGCCGTAGTGGCTGCCATTGATGAATACCTGGACGATTTCTGCAGGGGAAGAAATGTTGAGAACATTGAAGACATCTGGCAGACAACCTATGTCAGCTCCTACTGGAGAAACGGGCCTGTTTTAAATAATGCCCTCAGTGGCCTTGATCAGGCTTTATGGGATATCAAGGGCAAAATGGCCGGTATGCCTGTCTATCAGCTGTTGGGAGGTAAATCGAGATTTGCTGTGGACTGTTATTCCCATGCCAATGGAAGATCGCCCGAAGAGGTCGCGGAAGATGCCCAGCGGATCATGGGAGAAGGTTACCGTCATGTCAGGATCCAGCTTGGAGGTTATGGCGCTTTGAACCTTGCCGATAAGGCTGATTTCAAGGACGCTGGATTCGGACGCCCGGAAGATAACTATATGAATCAGAGAACTTATCTGACGATGGTTCCGAAATTATTTGAACACGTCCGTAAAGCCTGCGGTGAGGAAGTGGAACTGTTGCATGATATCCATGAGCGTGTCCAGCCCCTCGATGCTATCCAGATGATCCGGAAGCTGGAGGATTACCGGCCTTTTTTCATCGAAGATCCATTTTCCCCTGAAAATATCGGTTATTTCGAATTGCTGAGAAATCACACGACCGTACCCATCGCCATGGGAGAATTGTACAACAGTCCCCACGAATGGTTGAATCCCATGTCCAAACGCTGGTTCGACTTCATCCGGATACACATAAGCCAGATCGGGGGCATCACACCGGCCATGAAGGTCGCCCGGCTGGGAGAATGGTTCAATGTACGAACTGCCTGGCATGGGCCGGGAGATGTATCCCCTGTCGGACATGCGGCGAATGCACATATCGACCTGGCGGTCTGGAATTTCGGGATCCAGGAATCGGTACATTTCTCAGATAAACTCATGGAGATTTTCCCGGGAGCACCCTATATGAAAAATGGTTATATGTACGTCAATGAAGCGCCGGGCCTGGGGATCGATGTGGATGAAAAACAGGCGGCGAAATATCCCCTGCCTGAAAAATTCGATTATAACTGGACCCAGGTACGCCAGAAAGATGGTACGGCAATCCGGCCGTAAGACTGGTTCACTGGACACTGGTTCACTGGATCACTTGCGGAGAAGCGTCTGTCTGTTCCGGGCAGGATAATGTGGAAACGCGGAGATGTGAAGATGGGCCTGCCAGTCGCAGGCAGGGATAAGCGACCCGTAATCTGGCTCATATTGTTTATTGACAATATATATGCTTTGCGCACTGCTTCCGGCTTCCGGCTCTTGATTTGCGTATCCGGAGTGGCAACGGACTGGGAGCCCCGCACCTGCATATCCCGTTTACCCGTCAACCCGTCAGAAGCAGGATTGCTGTGCCGGGACTTCCATCAGGGCGACCCGTGGAAAAGGTGCATGATGCTTGAAAATTCAGACTGGGTGCCGGTGCCTTCGTTTGCGGTGAGGAAACCGCACTCATTGCCTCAATTGAGGGAGAGCGTGGTATGCCAAGGCCCCGTCCACCATACCCATCCGTAAAGGGCCTCTTCGGGAAACCGACGGTGATCAACAATGTCGAGACGCTGGCAAACATCCCGAAGATCATTGTAAGGGGCGGGGCCTGGTTCTCATCCATCGGTACCCCTTCTTCCAGGGGCACAAAGGTATTTGCCCTCACGGGAAAGGTAAATATATCCGGACTCATTGAAGTGCCGATGGGAACCACGATCCGGGAAATCATTTATGACATCGGCGGGGGTATTTCTGACGGGAAAAAAGCAAAAGCTGTACAGACAGGTGGCCCTTCCGGCGGTATCATCCCGGAAAAATATTTCGACACGCCCATCGATTATGAAAGTTTAACCGCCCTTGGATCGATGATGGGTTCGGGAGGCATGATTGTCATGGATGAAGATGACAGCATGATCGAAATAGCAAAATTTTATATCCAGTTCAGTGTAGATGAATCCTGCGGGAAATGTGCACCGTGCCGGATTGGGAATTACCAGATGCTTAAGATCCTGGAAAGACTTTTACGCAGGAGAGGCCGGGATAATGATATCACCGACCTGATGGATATCGCTTTTGCCATGAGAAAAGGATCTTTATGCGGCCTTGGCCAAACCTCGCCCAATCCCGTCATTTCAACGCTTAAATATTTTGAGGAAGAATACAGATCGAACATCAGACCTTCAAGAGTTTAAAACCGTACTATTATGATCAACGCAACAATCATGATCAACGCAACAATAAATAATATACCGGTAATTGTGGAGCCTGGAACATCCATTCTGAATGCCGCCCGCATGATCCAGATCAACATTCCTGTTCTCTGCAATCATCCCGATCTTAAGCCCTCGGCTGCCTGCGGGATATGCATTGTACGCGTTAAGAATTACAACGATAAAATGCTCAGGGCCTGCGCCACAGCTGTGGAAGAAGGTATGGAAATATACACGCATGATCCCGAGATCATCAAATTACGACGCAATATCCTGGAACTCATCCTTTCTTTTCATCCGAATGACTGCCTTAAATGCGGACGTAACGGATGTTGCGAACTCCAGGACCTGGTTGCCGATTTCGGTATCCGTGAGTTCAGGTATGAGAACATCATTGAAGAAAAGGAACGGGATTCCTCCACTGAGGCGGTTGTGATGGATGCCGCTAAATGTATCAAATGCGGACGGTGTATCGAGGTCTGCCAGGAAATACAGGATGTGTGGGCGCTTTCCTTCCTCGACAGGAGTTACAGGATGCGGATGCGACCGGCCGGGGATATTTCCCTGAACGAATCGCCGTGCATCAAATGCGGGCAATGCAAAATCCATTGCCCCACGGGCGCGATCTATGAATATGATGATACACAGAAGGTTTACAAGGCCCTGCTGGACAAGGAGAAACATTGCGTGGTCCAGATAGCACCTGCCGTCCGTGTATCCATCGGAGAGGCTTTCGGCCTGCCCCCGGGAGTAAACCTGACCAACAAGGTTTATGCCGCCCTGAGAAGGCTGGGATTCCGAGGTGTTTTTGACACCAATTTCGGAGCTGATGTCACCATCATGGAAGAAGCCAGCGAATTCGTCCATCTCCTGCAGAATGAACCCGAAAGATTACCCCTGATAACCACCTGCTGCCCTTCCTGGGTCGATTTTATGGAAAAAAGGTACCATGACATGATCCCGAACTTTTCTTCCTGCAAATCTCCGATGGAAATCCTTGGTGTCCTGTCAAAAACCTATTATGCCGAAAGCCTGGAGAATAAACAGGAAGTGTTTTCTGTTGCCGTCATG
>JAGTVG010000164.1 GCA_018224645.1 Cyclobacteriaceae bacterium | reverse complement strand
CGGCGAAACCAGCCAGTCCCGCTGGTCAGGAATATTATAATCGAACATCCTGATGAAAGCTGCATTGTTGGGATCCCTGTTCAATGGCACGGATCCGATTTGCCAGGTAATGTTATTGTCTGGATTATATATCACCCATGAAGAATTACTGATATCCTCTTGCTGAAACTTTTCCCTGAAAGGCACAAATTCTTCATCGTCACTGTTTACAAAATACTTGAAAACACTCTTCAGTGGATAATTTATGCTGTCGACACCATTGACATTCCTGATCCGGACTTGGATATAGTGCTGGCCTTTTTCAAGTTCAACATCGCCGACAATTTCCAACAGGCTTAATTCCTGTGTGGCACCGGTCTCCAGAAAAATATCAAACTGCCTGACAGGATATTCGGTCTGGTCGAGCGTAACCTGAACTTCGAAATCGGAAATCGGATTATTCCCGATATTCTGGATCCGGATTTCCGGATCTAACATCATTTCGCAGGAAATATCTGCCGGCCTGATTATTTCCCTGACGATAAGAATATTACTGACCGTATCGGGAGGCAACAATGCCGGGGAGTTCAGCAGGCTGGCTCTCCGGGGACTGTTCTCCATGACGATCCGCATCCGTTCCATCTGGTCAAAGGTGAAAATATTCATGCAGACATCATAGGTATAATCCATGTAGTTCTGATACATATCCTGGTTGCCACAGGAAAATCCTGCAACGTCTGTACAGGAAAAATAGTTGGTTTCCTGGTCCGGGGTATCCTCACAATAATCCGTGGCGCCGCATACATCCGAATCCCCCCAGATATGTCTCAGACCCAGATAATGTCCAACTTCATGCGTCGTTGTCCGTCCCTGGTCAAAATTCACCCTGAGTCCGGGGAAGGATCCCATGCCTTTCGATCCGAATACCTGATAATCGATCACAACCCCGTCGGTTTCCCGATCATAGGGCGGTAACGATCCGGGCAGATCCGTCTGCGGATATTGGGCATACCCGAGAAAATCACCTGAAAGATCGGTGACCCAGATATTCATATAATCTTCCGGAGGCCAGAACGAAAGGGATTTCAATAATTGGTCATCGGCGATACTGTTGGCATTCCAGGAGGATTTTGGACCTTCCAGCCGGACGATACCTGTAGTGGGGGCTCCATAAGGATCGCGCTGGGCAAGCCGGAATTCGATGCGGGTATCAGCCGCCACCGGTATAAAATTCTCCGGTGTATTTACCGTATCCGGATTGTTCCTCCGGTAATCTTCATTGAGTACGCTGATCTGCGAAAGGATCTGCTCATCCGGGATATTGCCTACCTCAATGCCTGAATCCTCATGATAAACAACATGAACCACAACCGGAATGATGTAAATGGGTTCTTCCTTGGTGCCGGAAATACGCATTTCCGACTGACGCTGTTCTCTTTTCTGCCCTATCCATTTCTCAAAAATCTCCTTCCGCTGATATCCGGTTTTTCGTGAATCCAGCTGCTGGTTATAAGGAACAGTGGTACATTTTTCCTGCGCATTTACCATGTCCCCTAACATGAGCAGGATGCCCAGAGACAGTACCGGATAAAGATTCATTTTCAAGTTCTGAAACCGCGTTATAAGGTAATCATTGCACAAATATATCTTAAAACTCAACGCCTGTTCCTGTTTTTTAGTTTTTAGCACCAAAAATAATTAATGCCCATGCCGGCTCCAGAGAACACCGGATGTAAATTTATGACATGCGTGTTTTTGATATTTCCAACCCGGCTGCAATCAGATTTCCATACGGCTTTTGCATTGGTTCTATTTCCCGCCAACCCGGGCGGATTTAATTCAGGGGCAGGGATAAAAAAGCATATCCATGAATGTTCAGGGATAAAATACATTTCCTGCCAGAAAATAATTAAAAAAGAATAATTAACAGAAATAGGGGTGAGGGTATTATGGAATTGTTGAAGATCAGAAATTTTCCAACGGAGCAACATTGATGGCCTTGACAGACCGGATTTCAGGAACAGCTCTTTTAATAGCCTCTTCCACGCCTGCTTTCATGGTCATGGTTGACATCGGACAGGTTCCGCATGCACCCAGCAGTTCCAGTGTTACCACATTATCCTCACTTATTTCCAGGATCTTTACATTTCCACCATCAGCCTCAAGATAAGGTCTGATCGTTTCGAGCGCCTTTTCCACCTTATTGGTCAGGGCCTGATTCTCAGTCATATTTGCACTCATTCTACATGGTTTTTATTTCCACAATTTTTGTCCTATCCATAGTTGCATTCCGGATAGCAATCTGGCGTGCAAGTTCTTCCGCTAAAATCCTGAACGCGTTTCCGGTAATATTATCTTCCATAACTGCCGGATGACCTTCATCACTGCTTTCCCGGATCGACTGAACCAGCGGAATCTGCCCAAGGAGTGGAATTTCGTATTTTTCTGCCAGCCGTTTACCTCCCTCCCTGCCAAATATATAATATTTATTTTCAGGAAGTTCTGCAGGCGTAAAATATGCCATGTTTTCAACGATCCCTAATATCGGGACATTGATCTGCGGCTGTCTGAACATCTGCAATCCCTTGATGGCATCCGCCAGGGCAACTTTCTGGGGTGTAGTGACAAGTACCGCACCTGTCACCGGAACCGTCTGGACAAGGGTAAGATGAATATCACTGGTACCCGGGGGTAAATCGATCAATAAATAATCCAGTTCACCCCAATCTGCATCAGTAATGAATTGTTTCAGTGCTGAACTTGCCATAGGCCCCCGCCACACAATGGCATTGTCGGCCGGTGAAAGAAATCCGATGGATAATATTTTAACGCCATATTGTTCGATGGGAACGATCATGTTTTTCCCATTCTTTTCAATAACAGTCGGCTGTTCATGTTCACAATTGAACATCGTAGGCATCGATGGTCCAAAAATGTCCGCATCAATTAGGCCTACCTTCGCCCCTGATCTGGCAAGGGCGGTGGCCAGGTTGGCGGTGATGGTGGATTTTCCAACCCCTCCTTTACCGGAGGCTACAGCAATGATGTTTTTTACATTCGGCAGTGTTGTGGCCTGTTCACGGATTGTGGTAACATTGGATGACATGTTGATATCCACTTCATATCCATCACCCAACTCCTCAAGAATGGTTTGTTCACAATCCTTCCGTATCATTTCTTTAAGCGGACAGGCTGGCGTGGTAAGTTCCACGGTAAAGGAAATTTTATTGCCTGTCACCGCAACATCCTTGATCATGCCCAATGAAACAAGATCCTTTTTGAAGTCCGGATCAATAACTTTGCTCAGCGCCTGTAAAACCTTTTCCTTTGATACCACAATTATTTCAATTATTACAATGTAAAGTTAATTAAATTTAATCTAATTAATAATAATTTTCGGCATTCCAAATAGTTTAGGGGGATCCGGAAATCGACAGGAAGAAAAAGAAAGGTTTTTATTATTCCTGATTAATTTTAGTCTTATTTTTAAATCTCCATGCAGGAATCAATGTGAGAATAAGTGACGATACGATACAGGAAATAAAATCGCAGATCGATATCATAGATGTGATCGGTGAGTTTGTCAATCTTAAAAAATCCGGCACTAACTACAAGGCGCTGAGCCCGTTCACGAGTGAAAAGACTCCCTCATTTTTCGTTTCCCCTGCCAAGGATATCTATAAATGTTTCAGTTCGGGTAAGGGAGGCGACGCCATTAATTTTATCATGGAGATTGAAGGGGTTAATTATATCGAAGCATTACAATACCTGGCAAAAAAATATGGCATCCAGATCAGGGAAACCGAGGAGACAGATGAAGACGTCCTTGTGCATAATGAACGTGAAAGCCTGTTCATCGTTTTATCCTTTGCAAAGGATTATTTTGTACGGACCCTGCTTGAACACCCCGAGGGAAAATCAGTTGGACTCTCTTATTTCAGGGAACGGGGTTTTGATGATCCAACCATAAAAAAATTTGAACTGGGCTATAGTCTCGACACCTGGAATGCCTTTTACCAGGAAGCGCTTCAACAGAAATACCAGGAGGATGTCCTTGAAAAAGCAGGCCTGATCATCAGGAAGGAAGATAAAGTATACGATCGGTTCCGCGGCCGTGTACTTTTCCCCATACATAACCTGACCGGAAAAACAATTGCTTTCGGCGCCCGTATTCTGACAGGTGAAAAAAACCAGCCAAAGTATATCAATTCTCCAGAAACGCCGGTCTATCATAAAAGCCAGATCCTCTATGGGATTTACCAGGGCAGACAGGCCATCCGGCAAAAGGATAACTGTTATCTGGTGGAAGGCTATACCGATGTGATATCCATGCACATGGCCGGCGAGGAAAATGTTGTCGCCTCATCGGGAACATCGCTTACAGATGGGCAGATCGCGATGATCAAACGCTATACCAACAACATTACCGTACTCTTTGACGGGGATGAAGCAGGCATAAAAGCTTCCCTGCGGGGAATTGATATGATCCTCCAGTCGGGATTGAACGTCCGTGCTGTGATGTTTCCCGAAGGCGAAGACCCGGATAGTTATGCCAGGAAGATCGGACCATCCGGTTTTAAGGAATACCTTAAAGACAATACCAGGGATTTTATTTCCTTCAAAACTGCACTTTTTGCCAGGGAGGCACAACAGGATCCGATCACGAAAGCAAAAACGATCAAAGAGATCGTAGCCAGCATTGCCAGGATTCCCGATGGCGTGCAAAGGGCGGTTTATATCAAGGAGACCAGCGTACTGCTTGCGATAGATGAATCGGTACTCATTTCCGAATTGAATAAGATCCTGATCTCCGAGCGTCAAAAACGAAAATCTGATGCCCGTGAACCGGATATAAGTCTGATAGAAAAAACTGCGGAAACAACGCTGGACCGGAGTAAATCCTCAACTGAAAGTATCCGGCTCCAGGAGAAGGAAAGCATCCGGCTCCTGATCAATTATGGTTTGAATGAAATAGAAGAGGAGATATTGTTGTATGAATTTATACTTTCTGAATTGGAAGACGTTGAATTCCAGACACCGGTTTACCGGACCATTTTTGACACTTTTAAGGAAAACCTGAAAAAAGGTCACGTGCTGGATGCAGATTATTTTTTAAAATATGGACCTGAGGAAGTTAAAAAGGAGGTGGTGGACCTGGTGGCAAATCCCTATGAGATCAGTGTGAACTGGCAAAACAAGAGGATTTTTGTACCAACAGAAAAGGACCTGCTGAGCCGCTCTGTCTTTGACAATATCATCCGGTTGAAATACCGTATCGTATCCAGGCTCATCGAGGAAAATATTGAGGAAATCAGGGAATTAAAAAAACATGATGAAACCGACCACCTGTTAAAGGTGAATATGGAGTTGAAGAAGATAAAATCAGAGCTGGCAAAAAAACTGGGTATCGTAGTGGCTTCCTGATCCAGCCATCAGGATGTCCGGTGGGTCAGATACGTTCGAAATGTGCCGTAAAATGCCTCAGGAATGGAGGTTCATAGACTATTTTTAGTCCTCTTGACCCTGCCTTCATTTCCTTGATAAAGCCGAATGTTTCGATAACATAGTCAATGTGGCTCTGGGTATATACCCGCCTTGGAATGGCCAGGCGGACAAGTTCCATCTCTGCCGGGATCAGTTTCCCCTCCAGATCATATTTCCCGAACATGACAGATCCGATCTCGACGCTCCGGATCCCCCCGGCCAGATAAAGATCGCATACGAGCGCCTGCCCCGGGTATTGTTCTACCGGAATATGCCGGTAAAAAGATTTAGCATCGATATAAACGGCGTGTCCGCCAACCGGCTTAACGATGGGAACACCCATGGCAGTAAGTTTTTCACCAAGGTATGTCGTACTCCTTATCCGGTAATGTAAATAATCCTTATCGAAAACTTCTGTAAGTCCCTGGGCAATGGCTTCCATATCACGGCCGGATAGTCCGCCATAGGTGGTGAACCCTTCCCGGATGATCAGCAGATTCGTACATGCTTCTGCGATTCTTTTATCCTTTGTGGCGATAAATCCTCCCATATTCACCAGTCCATCCTTTTTGGCACTCATGATGGCACCATCAGCCAGTGAAAACATTTCCTGGGCAATTTCCCGGAAACTTTTCTTGTCATATCCTTCCTCCCGGGTGGCAATAAAATAGGAATTTTCGGCGATCCGGCAGCAGTCGAGCAGGAACATCACCTTGTTTTGCCGGCAGATCTCCCTGATGCTCCTGGCATTGGCCATGCTTACCGGCTGACCACCCCCTGAATTATTGGTTACCGTAAGGATCACGGCACCGATATTTCCCGCGCCATGCTCCCTGATCAGCCTCTCAAGCTGATCGACATCGAGGTTTCCCTTGAAAGGATAGATCCTTGAGGGATCCTTCCCTTCGGGGATCAGGCAGTCGATGGCCCTGGCTCCGGAATATTCTATGTTCGCCCGGGTGGTATCAAAATGGGTGTTGCTGATAAATACCTTGTCCTTGCCACCCAGCAGGGAATATAAAATACTTTCTGCAGCCCTTCCCTGGTGCGTCGGAATAATATAGGGATAGCCGGTAAGATCATGGACCGCTTTCTCCATGTTCTGCCAGCTTCTGGCTCCGGCATAGGATTCATCCCCTTTCATCATGACAGACCACTGGTCAGAACTCATGGCTGATGTTCCGCTGTCCGTGAGCAGGTCAATGATCACATGTCTGCTTTCAAGTAAAAATGTATTGTAATGGGCACGTTGCAGGTGAAGTTCTCTTTCACTTTCGGAGGTCATGGAAATTGGTTCTACCATTTTTATCCGGAAAGGCTCAATGATGGTCTGGTGTCTCATATTATATTCCAGGTTTGGACACCTGATTTTAATAAAAAAAGGACAGAATCCATCGCAGGCCGGGAATATAATTGTAGTCGAAATGCGTTTGCCATGCAAGAAATTTTTCTTTCCCCAGCAGGGAAAGCGAGAAATATTATCCTTATTGTACCTGCAATGTTCTGTCCTTAATGAATTTATTATGATAGAACTATTTTCAATATTAAAAGAACGTGCCAGGTTCAGAACGCCGGATTAATCATTCCGGAAAAACGAGCTGAACCTTTTCATTTTTGATCTTGTAGCTGATCCCTTCGGAATTTACAAGTTTATTTAAAACACTGTCAAGATATTCATTATTGAATTCACCGGTAAAGGTCCAATCGCCGGCAGGTTGTGTGCTCCATGTAAAGTTCACGCCGTACCACCTTTCGAGTTTATTGATCACCGTCTCAAAATCATCATGGTCAAACGAAAGGATCCCATTTTTCCAGCATGTATAATCGAAGGTGTTATTGACATGATCAACGGTGAACTCTGATTTATTAAGTGAATAAACCGCTCTGTCGCCGGGATTCAGTTTAGCCTTCAGTGGCATGCCGGGGATCATGGATGAAAAGAGATTTTCAATGATGACATCACCCTGATCGAGGACCACCTCAATTTCCTGGTTCCCGATATAGGTGTTTACATTAAACGAGGTACCGAAAGCCTTTATGGCAATATTCCCGGATTTCACCTGGAAAGGTTTTGACTGATCTGATTTAATGTCGAAATATGCTTCCCCAGTGAGCCAGACCGTTCTGTATTTTTCATTGAAATCGGAGGAATACTGAAGTTTGCTGTCAGCATTTAACCATACTGAAGAACCATCCGGAAGAAATATTTTCGTTTTCTGGCCTGCCGGGCTGATCTTTTCGATCACAACCGGATGATCCCCGTTGACCGCCACATGCGTCACCAACGTCAGTTGCCGGTAGGTGAAAACGCTCATCAGGATCAACAGGATACTGGCAGCACTGACAACGGCTGTTTTAATGATACGATAACCGATAGAGAACCGGGAAACAGGCTTTGCCTCCATGGTCTCCGACCAGACTTTATCGAATGATTCCTCCGTGATCAGCAAACTGTTTTCATGCATGCCTTCCCTGGCTGATTCTTCCATGATTTTATAGGTGAGGTAATTTTCATTGGAAGCCAGGATCCAATCCTTCAATTTTTTTTCCTCCTTATCCGTGGAAGAACCCGAAAGGTTTCTTGATATGATCTTATCTAATTGGTTTTCGGAAAAATCCATGTTTCTATTATACAAGGCATTTTATTGTTAAGACTGAACAGGAGACCGAATCCCCTAATCCGTTAATTGTTTTTCTTATAATAGGCATTCAATTCCGTTACATCTACACCTTCAGATGTTAAATAAGCAGAAATTTTACTGCGCAGATCCTTTACTGCAAGTACAAGATGATTCTCAATGGTCTTCACTGAAAGATCAAGTATTTCTGCTGCCTCCTTATATTTCAAACCATCGATCACCACCATTTTATAGATCAGTTTCCGTTTCTGAGGCAGGTTATTGATGGCTTCCTCAATTTTACTGGAAAGTTCACGATTGATCAGTTCACTTTCCGGATCGCGGATTTCATAATTGTATTGGACATTGTCCCAATCCATATCATCAATTGAAAAATCCTTCTTCTGGGATTTTAAATGGGTAAGACATTGATTTTTAACGGATTTGTATAAATAAAAGGAAACATCCTGTATATCATGGTTTTTTTTCAACCGTCTGAAAAATTTGATAAAAACTTCTGAGACGATGTCATTGGCATCATGAACTGACGACACATAAAAAACTGCAAACCTGACCAGTTTGGGATGGAAAATATGGAATAATTCCCGGGCAGCTTTTTCCTCGGACCTTAAGGAAATCCTTGAAATCAGATCATGCAGATAATTTTTATCCATCCTGCTTAATTTCCTGCTTTTCCCAGGAAATATCATTTATTCCGGATGCAAATTAAATCATTGTCACCAGAACTCCATCAGAAGATTAATAATTCCATCAATTTTCATCCTTCCTGACGGCATCCCGGGCAGGCGAAAGCGGGAGCAGGGATCTCTACTAAACCCATTCGGCTCTCTGCTTGCCTGATCTTATGCACACTTCTTGCATAACCTCTCTATTAGGGGTCATCCTTAGCCTCTCCCATGATGGTAAAGTGCTGGGGGCAGAAAAAAAAGACGCAGCCTGATTTCATATTTCGACGGCATTGATTAATTTTTATCAGGATACGACGGTGATTTTGATTTATTAATATGATCTGGAGCCAGGCTCCGTCTGATCAGACAGGTAAAGAAATAAGCATAACAATCATCAAGTTCATGGGAGAAATTTTAAAATTAAAATCTTATGGCATCAGAGAACAATGTAAATCATGGATTCCGGGGCTGGCGTAAGGATCTCCATAGAATTATTTTTTATTCAGATACAGTCTGGGGTAAGGCTTTTGATATTTTTCTTTTAATCATCATCGTGTTAAGCATTATTGCTGTGATGCTGGAGAGTGTGGTTGAAATTTCAATGGAATACGGGAAACAGTTAATATTGATCGAATGGATATTTACGATCCTGTTTACCCTGGAATATATCATCAGGATCCTGACCTCACCAAAACCTTCGAAGTATATTTTCAGCTTTCTTGGCATCATTGATTTCCTGTCCATAACACCTGCTTTTCTGGGTATATTTTTTACGGGTTCCCAGGCTTTGATCGTGTTCCGTTCTATCCGGCTGATCAGGGTTTTCAGGATTTTCAAACTCACCCGTTACATGAGTGGAGGCAGGGTGATCCTGCGTGCATTAAAGGAAAGCGGCCCGAAGATCACCGTTTTCCTGGTGGGGGTAATCAGTCTGACAGTCATTCTGGGTACCCTGATGTATCTTTTAGAAGGTCATCTGCATGAAGGATTTACCAGCATCCCAAAAAGTATCTACTGGGCGATTGTTACCATGACTACGGTGGGCTATGGTGATATCACACCGCAGAGTTTTATCGGCCAGGTCCTCGCTTCAATCGTCATGATCCTTGGATATTCAATAATTGCCGTCCCGACCGGTATCGTATCCAGCGAATTCATCCGGGCAGCTTCAAAAACAAAATCCGTAAATTTGACTTGTGATACCTGCGGAGAGAATGACCATGATGAATCAGCTAAATTCTGCAAGAATTGCGGCCATCCGGTAAGGACTCTATAACAGTTTATCATGATTCATCTGTAACAAATCGGCTATCTGTCTATGTCTCTAATTCATTGACCAAAAAAAGTCAACGGTATTCATGCATTGGCCATTGAGCAATCGGAAATCGGGAACCAAGAATAAACAGCTTTTTCCGTTGGCCTTCCCATATATTCGAAGCCGGTTTAAAAATTGAGTTAATAAGATCCATAAAAAAAAGACTTGAGGAGATAGAAGGGGATTCTACCTGCACTCAAGTCCTTTGTTCAACCAGCTATGTACTACAAATGTATGAAATTTTTTAAATTCCCAAAACATGTAGCAATTTTTTTTTTGCTTTATTCATAGATTTTCTGTTTTCACAGATCTGATAATTACCATTTATTTAATAATAATAATTAAATAATATAAATATTATAATATAATTAATAAT
>JAGTVG010000163.1 GCA_018224645.1 Cyclobacteriaceae bacterium | reverse complement strand
AGAAATGGGCAGGAACCCTTTAATTCCTGTTCCTCGATCAGATCCTGATCACTACCCGGTGAAAAGATATTCTGCGGAACCCCATTTGTCCAGAGGATGCGTACAACATCCACCTTGTCATATGATCCCAGACCAAAGTGAACACTTGGACTTGTCACGGTTTTCATCTGGTACAATTCCCCGGCACGGACTTCAACCTTCGCTCCGATCCCGAAATAGTTATTTTTTCCGCTTCCCGTCTTTATCCCGACCAATTGTATCTTCAGATGATGATTGGCATTCCCGCCATCATTCCTGAGCAGCAGAATCCCTCCATCCTTTTTGGCGATCAGGATGTCCATATCCCCATCTTCATTATAATCGAAGACCACAGCGCCGGTTCCGGCCACCAGATCTTCCGGCAACATGTCAGAAACATCCTCAAACGTACCCCTGGTATCATTATGAAACAGAAAGACACCCTTTCCGCCGGATGAGCCAGGTTCCCCCACAAATAGAATATCCTGGAAACCATCGTTGTCAAAATCAAAAAACAAGGCATCATGCCCTGTAGTCCCGTTAAGAACCGAAAAAACTGCATCGGAGGATTGGTCCCGGGAAAATGTTCCGTCGCCATTATTCCTGAAAAGCTGATGTGGTTCATTTTCCCCGGCAATAAAAAGATCCGGAAAACCATCATTATTATAGTCACCGAGTGCTGATTTTATGGACCCTCCGGAATTTTTCAAACCGCTTTCCTCTGTGATTTCGGCAAAATTCAGATCCCTTAAATTTGAAAACAGATGATGTACGCCATTTTCATCGATGATTAAGAGATCGACATCACCATCATCGTCCAGATCCCCGAAAACAGCATCACGACAACCTGTCCCGGCCTTTCCAAATGCCACCTCCTCTGTCACCTCCCTGAACGTTTGATCACCTTTGTTCAGGTACACCCTGGTTGAATTCCGGTTGCCAAGAAACAGATCCAGATCACCTTCCTGATCCATATCAAAAAAAAGAACAATATTTCCGTCCCCATTTTCTGCAATTCCAGCTTCCTGACTAACATCCTTGAAAACTCCTTCGTTAACGTTGGCGTATAATAAATTCCCCCCTTCACGGGCAACATAAATGTCCAGGAAACCATCATTATTAAAATCAGAAAAGATTGCTCCTGATTCCATACCATCATGATCAATTCCGGCTGTTCCGGCAATGTCCTGGAACCTGCCCATATTGTTTTTCATCAGATAATGGGAAAAATCATTTTTACCGTCATGATAGCCGGAAACATAGAGATCCTGGTCACCATCCCTGTCCATGTCCCCCACAGCAAACCGGATTGAATATGAACGGTTCTTATCCGAATGGGTCGTGAGTTCATGCAGCCCATCCAGCCCGGCCGAGGAGGTAACATCGGTAAACTTCATGGCTTCCAGCAGGGATTCCCCTTCCATCAGAAAGGCAGGTCTTGACTGGCTGAAGGATAAAACGGGTGTGCCTACCCTGGAAGTCCCTGTACCTTTCAGCTGCTGGATGTCTGTCTGATAATGATTCGTCAATTTCAGAAGATTATGCAATATCCGGACCGAAGTAAGGGCTTCCGTTAAATTATCTGATCTCAATTGGTTGCCTGCCGACTGGTAATAATCATCGGCTTCATCCGGGAATTTGGGAGAGATCCGTTCGATCTCTTCCAGGTTTTTCAATGCCTCATCCCCCTGTTTGTTCCTGATGAGCGCCTCGATGAGGTATAGCCGTGCCACAATATTGGATGGACTGGCATCAACAATCCGTTTAAGATATTTTTCCCACTCGTTGATGGATTGTGTGTCTGATTGATCCTGGTACGATTCAGCAAGGCCATACAATGACTGAATATGATCCGGAGTTTTTTCAATTGACCTTTCCAGTTCCTTGCGGGATCCTTCTTCATTATTCAAAAGATCATATACCTGAGCCAGATTGAACCGGATATCCGGATCGTCCGGGTTCAGGGTAATTGCTCTTTTCAACTGCTCCTCAGCTTCCTCATAATTTCCCATCCGCATGTAAACAATGCCTAAATTGGCATAACCCAACGCCTCTTCCGGTGCCAGTTGTATTAATTTCTGAAATTCCCTCTCTGCCTCTTCCAGCTTATTTTCTTCAAGATATGCCAGTCCAAGGGTCCGGCTGCTGATTATTTCCCTTGATTGCCGGATACCGGTGCTATCAGTTTCTACCACTTTACCCGGATCACCAGGTTTTTTTTCATCCTGCCTGGTTCTGCATCCACCGGCAAATAAAACCGGAATCCAGAAAAGGATCAGCATATAGCATAAAGGTTTATATCCCATTGGCAGCGCTTAGAAAATATTTAACGATAAATTACCTGTTTTCCATTTACTAACATGGATATTTTAATTTGGTTTTTCAAATTTACTGAAAAACGAAGAACAGTATTCCGCGTATGGAAGACAATTTATTTCTTTTGGGAATCAGGAAATTAAGAATCCACATTTTTTAATCAGTCCAGAATACGGAAATGCCCGATAACCACAGATCTTTCTCATAACTGCAATCTGATTTTCATGCGGGTCATGACCGTAGCAATTCCTAAAATAAACAATGTAAAAATGAATGACCTTAAAACTCCAGGCCATCCCTCATCTCCGATCAATCCGGAATGAGAGAGTCCCATGATCGCATAATAAATATCGGGAAGTATATATGTCAGGAGTGGATTGGATCCGGCTGGTTTAATAAAGGATGCCCAGCCGGAAAAACCTTTTATATCCACCACCCAGAACATCATAATAAATATGATTACACAAATGGAAGCGCTGATTAAAGTATAACTTGGTGTGCTTCCAATCTTAGCCAGCCCAAAAGGCATCAGCATCCATCCGGCCAGGAACAGCACCAGGGCCATAATAAAACCAAAGGTGCCCTTTTGGGTCATGTTTTGGGCAATTTTGTTGCCCAGAAAGATCTGGGACAACAGCAGACCGGCCAGGGTTATTGATGCCAGCGATCCGGTACCGAATGGCCAGATAAACCTTGGAATATCCTGAAGAAAATTGATCAGGCCTGCTTTTGAAGCAACATTCAGTGCCACAAGGAACACCAATGATAAAACAAGGGCTATAAATTTTCCCCTGAAAACCAGGAAAAGAATACATACCGAAAGGTAAGCCCAGCCAATGCCGCCAAGGATAGACCAGTTTGTACTGTCGATCCAAAGGATCTCCCCATTCACCTCCCTCCTGTAAATGGCCAGCAGAATGATCAATAATCCCAATCCTGACCACTTTAAAATCCTGTAAAGAAGTGCTCTATTGCCTGTTGTTGCCGGATAAAGGTTCCACAGCAGCATTACACCGATGAACATCAATACATTCCAGGCTGTATAACTGATTCCCGTAGCCTGGGGATCCATATCCCTCCCGTTCATAATGAGCAGGCCTATTGCCACGAGGCTCAATGAACGTACGATGATGTGCCATAAGATGCGGAACATGGAATCCCCTTTGGACTTTCTCTTATCAATGGCTAGAGGAATGGCCATCCCGACGATGAAGAGGAAGGCCGGAAAGACTACATCAACATAGGTGAGTCCCTGTTCACCAGGGGGAATATGGTACGTCCACCAGGGTAATCCCTCCACTCCGGCCACATCATTTACAAAGACCATGACCAGGATTGTCAGTCCCCTGAAAATATCAATGGAAAGAATACGGGAGGATTTTTTAAATATAAGCGGTTCTGCAGTTTTCATCAAAAAAAGATCAGTTATGGAATTCAATAAAAAGTGCCGAAAATTAATAAAATACGCGGGGTATCCAAACAGGAATTGTTATGTTTATCTTTCAAAACTGTCCCGTGAATGGGAAATTTAAATATTTTGTTGGATCTACAATGATTGTACCACTTTAATGGATGATGAATATGTCAGCAAATAAACTTTTTACCCTGTTGTTCCTGTTCCTGGTTCCATTTCAATTATATCCGCAGACGGGCCGGGCACAATCGGAAACCAGACTGAATCATGGCTGGAAGTGCAGGAACATACTGTCAGTGAACGCTACGGGTGAGGAGGTTTCGAAATCCGGCTTTGAAACAGGCGACTGGCTGCCGGCCACGGTTCCGGGAACGGTCTTGACGACCCTGCTCAATAATGAATTGATCCCCGATCCTTTTTACGGCATGAATAACGAGCTGATACCGGATATTTATGATACCGGCATTGAACATTATACCTACTGGTTTATCAATGATTTCGAAGAAACGTATCCTGCCGGTCAAGGGCAGGTTTGGTTACACTTCCGTGGGGTGAATTACAGCTGTGATATTTTTCTCAACGGTGAAAAGGTTAATCAGACCCGTCACCGGGGCATGTTTCTCCGTCAGACTTATAATATCACCCGGTTACTTTCCCGGGAGGGCAATAACCGTCTTGCCGTAATCGTATATCCGCCGGATCCTCCGGGCAACCCGAATGGCGGCCAGGGAGGTGACGGAGTGATCGGAAAAAATGTAACCCATCAGTATGTAGCCGGATGGGACTGGATCCAGCCGGTACGGGACAGGAATACAGGTATATGGGATGAGGTGATCATCGAAAGGACCGGCCTGATCGATATTAAAAATCCGCATATCATAACGCTTGTCCCCGGGCAGAGAAATCCTGAAGATGAGATTAGTGAACCGGCGGTGATCAGGGTATCTGCCGAATTGATAAATTCAAGCATTGAGGATATTTCCGGTACCCTGCAGTACAGGATTGGCGACGAACTTAATACACTGGAAGTACTGGTTCCGGCGGATTCCAACTTTACTGTCCTCTTTCCCGACCTTGAGTTCCGGGATCCGGACCTCTGGTGGCCCAATGGATATGGCCCGCCAAACCTGTATACCATGGAAATGGAATTCATCACCCGGGATGATAAAATCTCGGATGCGGAAGAAGTAACCTTCGGGATCCGGGAAATATCAACCGGATGGAATGCTTTTACGCGAAGCCGGCAGATATATGTAAACGGTCAACCCATTTTCATCAAGGGGGGGAACTGGATCATTTCCGATGCGATGCTCAGGTTTTCTGAGGAAAGATATGATGCTGAGATCAGGTTTCACCGGGACATGAACCTTAACCTCATCCGGATATGGGGCGGTGCCATAACGGAGCGGCCCGCTTTTTATAATTCCTGCGATAAATATGGTATACTCGTCTGGCAGGATTTCTGGATGACCGGTGATTGTAATGGCAGATGGCAGGATCCGCGGAAAAAGGATGATCAGTGGGTAAGGAAAAAGTATCCCGATGACCATGACCTGTTCGTTGTATCCGTGATCGACCAGGTAAAAATGATCCGCAATCACCCGTCCCTGGCCATCTGGTGTGGCGGGAATGAGATCGGCCCCCCTGAGGACATCGTTAAGATCATGAAGGATACTTTAAAGTCAGGCCTGGATGGCACGAGGCTGTTCATTGAAAGTTCGACCTCCGGCGAGATGTATTTTAATTCCAGAGGAGGTACCGGTGATGGGCCTTACGGAATCCAGGAAACGGAAGTATTCTGGGAAGAAAAGTCGTTTCCCTTCAATCCTGAACTGGGTTCTGTAGGTACGGGTGATTTAGCCTCATTGAAGCGTTTCATTCCGGATTCGAGTCTTATCGTACCAGGTCATTATGAGCCTCAGGATGAAGAAAATTCCCGGTGGGCAAGGATCGAACCTGTGTGGAGATATCATAAATATCTGCCCTATGGAAATTTCATAGAAAGATATGGTGAGGCAAGGGATGTCAGGGAATTTTCAAACATCGCCCAGCTGATCAATTATGATCAATACAGGGCAATGGCAGAGGGATTCAGTTCACACATGTGGGAATGGTATACCGGATTCATCATCTGGAAAACCCAGAATCCATGGACAGCCCTGAGGGGTCAGATGTACGACTGGTATCTGGATCCGAATGCGGGTCTTTACGGGCTGCATCATGGAAGCGAACCGCTGCACATCATGTATAATCCGGTTACGCATATGATCATGGTCGTCAATAATTCATTCAAATATTACCGGGACGTTATGGTCATTGCAGATTCATACGACCAGGATGGGAAATCAACCCGGTTATATCAGCAAATGGCTGATATAGAACCTGTTTCAATCAAAAATTGTCAGTCCATCGGAAGGGGCTTAATCTCCCAGCGTGCCGGGAAAGGAGCCTTTCTTTCATTAAAACTGTTAAAATCTAAGGATGAGGCATTGAGCGAGAATCTCTACTGGCTGCCCGATTCCACGGGAAATTACCCTTTTTTACATGAATTGCCTGCAACGACTGTCGATGCAGAAGCAAGGAAGCTGGAAAAAGGGAAAATTGAATTGAAACTCAGCAACCATGCGGAAAAGCCTATGGCTTTTTTTATCAGGCTATCACTGGTTGACGGGGAAACGCATGAAAGATTGCTGCCTGTATTTTATTCCGATAATTACATAAGCCTTGAGCCAGCCGCGGAAAATACCGTCATTCTGGATTATCCGTCAGACAAGGATCGGGATAACCTTAAAATTATGATGGAAGGCTGGAATGTTGATGAAATGATTGTGGAAATAGATTGAGGAGAAAGGATTCTGACTGGATCTGTTGGAATCCTTCAATGGGCTCCCGGTTTGATGGATAAAATTTTTATCGCAAGGAGACTATACGACACTTATCAATCATAATTCATGGAACCTCTCCGAGGTTCGCTGGACAGGAATTTATGAATACAATAATGCAACTCCTCCGGGGCAGCATTCAAGAGATCCCGGATTCCCGTCATCACCTTCAAAATCAGAAAAATTCTGGTGAATGTCTCGAAATGACACTTTAACACCGATTATTCAAAAATTATTTTTAAAATGGAATTCCCATTGTGTGTAACTTAATTATATTCAATAAAATACGCGACAGGGTTCAGGACAGCCCCGGTCATTAAGCATTGATTGCCTTCATGATCAGGCTCATGAATAAAAAAACCCGGATCCCGGAACCGGGATCAGGGCGAATGACGTGCTTGGTTGTGGGAAATGAATATTATTTACGAAGGATCAGACATTCATGATCTGGTGATATTCATCCTTCAATTCGCCTGATAAATATTTGATAACGGCATTTTCCGCATCTGATATCGAGGTAAAGAACATTTCAACTCCGGATCCGCCCATTTTTATCCAGTTTCTCCTGTTCATTTTATGACAGATGATCACATGGCAGTCCTTAACGCCATCAATTACATTTTTAACCGGCAATGTTTCATTCGGTTGCCGATTTTCTGAATCTGACAATTCCTTGATTTTCTGTTTCAGGCGGGAATTAAATGTATTCAGTCTTGATGATTTTTTGACGATCTTACCGTTCTCAGTTTCGAAAATCTTAAATACATTGCAGCCACTGAATGATCTGCTTATTTTCCGTCCATCTTTGGTTGAGACTACGATTTTCACGATAATTTTTTTCTGTTATAGTTTATCCATATAATTTTCTTGGTTTATTTTCAGGAACTGAACACCATGGTAAGCATCCTGTTTCTAATTTGCAATACGATGTTTGATACCTTTTGAAGCGCCCTGCAAGTGGGTATCATTTCTCCTCTTAATGCAGCTTTTCGGATATCATCATCATGATATACCGTCCCGATTACGTGAATCCCTTTTAAAATCAACTGTTGCTTCAACTCCATTTCCACATTCTCAGAAGGGATGTTATTCAACACCGCGTACACATTATCCATATTTCTATGTTTACTGAATCTATTCACCTTTTCGGCGATACGGATGGATTCATACTCGGGGGAAACGAGGATCAGAACGATATCCGCATTTTCTTCCGCTTCATGATCAAAATATTTAATGCCTGCTTCATTATCAATCAGTGTGATGGCATCTTCAAGCGCGAAATATTGCAGGAGAAGATTATAATCCTCTGAGTTCATGAGCTGATTGGGTATCTTACCAGCCTGGAACAATAAAATATTTTCATGACGGAGATAATATCTCGGGGGGATCTCGGTGTGTTTCAGCCTGAGGGCTGAGGATGTAATAAACCGGGTATT
>JAGTVG010000162.1 GCA_018224645.1 Cyclobacteriaceae bacterium | reverse complement strand
TCGTTGGGTGAGATCAGGAAGGCGTGGATTGATAATTGGCTTGAGGATAATACCCACTTCATTTTCATTGGATCCGATAATGGTCCCTGGTTGAGTTATGGCGATCATGCCGGTATCACGCCTTACCGGGAAGGTAAGGGTACCATTTTTGACGGTGGTGTTCGTAATCCGGTCATCATAAAATATCCTGGATTAATCGAACCGAGCACTACCTCTCTCAATAATTTCTGCTCCATTGATATTTTACCTACCATCTGTCAGGTAACTGGAACCGAATTACCTGAAAATGAAATTGATGGTAAAAATGTCTGGGATCTGATCCTCAATCAACCCGGAGCTGAGAATCCGCATAACTATTATCCGTTTTCAAACGGATCCAATTTTGAAGGCGTGATATCAGGCGATGGAAAATGGAAACTGCATCTTCCGCACACATACAGGACTCAGAAAACAACAGGTAAGGACGGTTTACCCGGTGAATATATACATCTGGAAATAGACACATCCCTGTTTGACATGGTACATGATCCCTTTGAAAAGGGAAACGCGAAGGACCTGCATCCGGAAATCACGAAGAAATTGATGAATTATGCTGTAAATCACAGGGAGAGGTTTTATGAGAAGTCAACCCTGAGCAACAAATAATACTGATATTAATTCAATAACCTCAAAAAACCATTTCTATGTAAAGAATAAATCCCATTTTAGTTTTTTTAAATGGTGTAGCGCCCATGAGGGAAATTATTACTGATCTTTATCACATGGGTGGTGATAAGGTGTTGTCACTTGTACTGTTTAATCGTGCGTACTGGGAGCAAGACCCGCTGGAGGTAGCTTCTACCCGTTTGAATAAAATGAAGAAGCTGGTTCATTCTTCAATCGGTGCCAAATAGACAATAAACGTATTGATACTGAATTCAACAGATATCCACGAGGAATTGTTGCATTTTCTGCCCTTGATTACATTTTCCTTAATCAACGAATCCATTATAGAATATTTACGATAAAAAGATAAATTATTCAGGTAAAGAAATTCTGAAGCCAGTGATTCCCGGAAATCAATACGTTTACATCTTTCAATGGCTGTGACTTTAATTTATCAGTTTTTCCGTTGCAGTATCCTTTACTTTTTGGAAAAGCCAAAGTGATCACATACCGCATCATGATCGTTCATATCACTACTTTCCAGCGTAAATCCTGAAACAGGATCAGCCATTCTGCCTCCGGTTATAACAGCCGATGCCTGGATCGCAAAGAGCCTGAACTTTCTCCATGTTTTGGATGTTGAATTTAATGTTCCATCAACATTGACAGTTGTTAGGATCATACGACAGGAATCGGCATTAAAAGAATCCAGATAATTGACAACGATATAATTAACGCCGTTTACAGCGACTACACCAGGGACTGAAATCCACACATCTTCCGCATACTCGCTGGGATTGAAATATCCAACAATTAAAGTTGAATCCAGCTTCTCAATGGACATATCAGGTATAAGATATTCGACCGAGGATGTAAATGTTACCGGGCCATAATCATATAAAATCGCATCAGCATTACCGGATATTCCCTGTGGACCCATGGGACCCTGTTCACCCTGAGGTCCCTGTAAACCCTGGAGGCCTTGAGGACCCGCAGGACCTTCAGGGCCTTCGGGACCTTCACAGCTATACAATGCGCATAATGCTGCAGTTATGCCAATCAGAAAAATTACCTTTTTCATAATTTTAAGATTTAGATACATAATAATCCAGAAAAGAAACTGTAGTGTTATCATAACTAAAACCCACAATATATTAGTTCCGAAGTTGAAAATAATATTTTTTATACTATTTTCTAAATCAATCCCCCACGAAATGAGGTTTCCTGGCCCATCGTTGATTCGCCCATATGTGTGGTTTTTTATAAAATCAGCGTAAAAATTCCGGCAGGCCAAAATCAACGCGTATGCTCAGTTATTGCGGAGACTGCCAGGTCCGCTTAGATAATTCCGCCGGCTTACAATAGATCACATTTAACCCGAAAAATTCATAAAATTTTCGCCGAAACCCCTCCCGGATTTTAATCTGAGCGCATGGGGAGTGCAAGGAGGATTGTTCCAATAAAATCAGCTTATCTTTTTTGACGGCAAGTCTTAACACGTTTATTGTTGGTTTGACAACGAAAATCGAATGCGTATCCTGGTCCGGCATAAAAATCATCCATGTCATTTACCTTCGTTCCTATTGAAATGAACCACCTGTTTATCGGTCTGTCCAGGGTGAGGAATTCCACACTGGATAAAAAAATAGAATCGTTTTTGAAAGTAAACACATTAATCTCCATCAACGAATCACTGTCAATATCCGAATAGAACAGGCTCAAATTAACGATCAGTTCATCAGGGAAATTAATCTGGTCAAATATCTGAAGATCAGGGCGGATAATCATGCAAGTCACCGGGGTTATCCACTCCGAACCTCGCACAATAAGGGAAAATAAAAAACACCTGAGGAAAACTATCCGTAAGACAAAAAAATAAGGAGAGAAAAAGATCATTTTTTTATGATTGGGACTGATTGATCAGCCTGACCTTTTTCTTCTCCCCATTATTGGTACTGCCTTTTTTTAAAGGCTGACCATCATCTTAAATTTTTGATACGTAATTATCTATCTTCGAAAATCCCTTCATCCGTATCTTCTTCTGCATTTTCCAGTTCACCGTTTTCTATTTTGGCCTGCAGATCCTTTGCTGTGTCCAGGTGATCCTTCAGTGCCGGTAAGGTATTATCAATCCAGTTGCTTAATTGTTCATTATCTATTCCGGACTTTGCCTTTTCAAATTTCTGGATTAATGTCTGATGTTCTTCGATCATTCTGCTGATGAATGATTCATGAAATTCATCTCCCTGAATATCTCTGAACTCATTGATTTCCTCCTGGCGTTCATCAGGAATGTCAGACTGAGGATTCATCGCATCCGGAACATCTGCCTGGAAATTCTGGGTAATCCCTTGCAATTCCCGGTTAGCCGTTGCATGATCTTCCACGATTTTTTGTCCATATTCCCGGATTTCCTGGGGAACATCTTCTTTCTGAAGTGCTACCTGGGCCAGTTGCATTTCAAGGGAACTGCTTTCAGCGGCTGTTCTGATAAAATCCTTTGCCTCAGCTGAAATGTCTTCTCCTATGGTCTGATTAGCATCAACTGATTTGTCTTTTTTCCAGGACTTGGTTTCATCCTGTGACTTTTCCGAATAACTTTCTTTCTGCTTTCTCTCATGAGTGGTTGAATCCGTCTGGGCAATCCCCGCGGTCCACATCATGGCTGTAATTATGGTTAATATTCCTAACTTTCTCATAATCATTTTATTGGTTT
>JAGTVG010000161.1 GCA_018224645.1 Cyclobacteriaceae bacterium | reverse complement strand
GAGGCCAGCAGCAGCGCGTTGCCATAGCACGGGCCATTGTGGCCAGGCCAAGGGTGATCCTTGCCGACGAACCTACGGGTAACCTGGATTCCGCCAATGGCGAAGAAGTGATGAAATTACTGGCTGAATTGAATGAAGAGGGAACGACCATCATCATGGTAACCCACTCACCGTATGATGCCAATTACGCCCATCGGATCATCAACCTCTTTGATGGCAAGATCGTGACAGAAAATATCAAGGAACAATTCCATATCTGATGATAAAGGTCAAAAATTCGCAGATTGGGGGACATGTATGTTCCCCATTTTTTTTGGAAGAACACCCCGGTTAAACCACCCTCCAGCGGGTAGAATCAATTCTCAGATCAGTTTAAGGACTCATGCCATCATTCCGATTGATGGCATGAGTCCTTCAACATCTTCCGGCTGAAAAATCCTCCGGAAAACCTGCAGAACGCACCTGTTGGCCGACATCCGTGATCAGGCCTTCTGAATGCAATCAAAAAGACATCATCGATTCATCAGGTCCTCAATTTCCTCCGTCTCCACCGGAATGTTTTTCATCAGGTCATGAATGTTATCCTTTCCGATCACCACGTCGTTCTCGATCCTTATGCCCAGGTTTTCTTCCCGGATATAGATCCCCGGTTCCACCGTAAAAAGCATACCTTCTTCAAATTTCCTGTACATACTTCCCACATCATGGACATCCAGGCCGAGATGATGGGAAGTGCCGTGCATGAAATATTTTTTATACGCTGGTTTATCCGGATCCTGGTTTTTGACATCGGTTCTATCCAGCAGGCCCAGCTGCAGTAATTCCGCTTCCATGATTTTCCCGATTTCCCTGTGATATTCAGGAATGACATTGCCTGGCCGAAGCATTTTGAATGCTTCACGCTGTACGCGCAATACAGCATTGTATACCTCCTTCTGACGTTTTGAATACCTTCCGTTCACCGGTATGGAACGGGTAAGGTCGGCATTGTAATTGGCATATTCCGCGCCGATATCAAGCAGAAGAATGTCCCCATCCCTGCATACATCCTTGTTTTCTATGTAATGAAGCACACATGCATTGAACCCGGTGGCAATGATAGGGGCATAGGCAAATCCTTTTGAACGGTTGTTAATAAACTCATGGATCAACTCCGCCTCAATTTCATATTCATGGATCCCCGGTTTCAGAAAAGGAAGTATCCGTCTGAAACCACCCTCCGTAATGTCGCAGGCTTTCTGCATAATGCTGATCTCAATTTCATTTTTGATCATTCTCAGGGAGTAAAGTATGGGCGCTGCCCGGTGATAGTGATGTAAGGGATATCGTTGCAGGCACCATGAAGTAAACCTGGAATCCCGGGTCTCTACTTCCGTAAGGGGCCTTCGTGTATGTTCATTGGAATTCAGATAAACATGGTCGGCTTCGGCCATCAGGGCATTGAATGTGGCACCGAACTGTGACAGCCACAGGATATTTTCGATGCCGGATGTTTCCCTGGCTTCCGATTTGGTGTATTTATGCCCTTCCCAGATGGCAATTTCTTCATTCGTTTCGCGTAAAAACAGGATTTCACGCATTTTCTCATCGGGATGATCCGGGAATAAAATGAGGATCGATTCTTCCTGATCAATGCCGGATAGATAAAAAAGGTCACTGTTCTGCCGGAATGGCATGGAACCATCCGCATTGGTGGGCAAAATATCATTGGAATTGAAAATGGCAATGGATCCGGGCTGCAGATGTTTGCAGAAATTCTTCCTGTTCGACATGAAAAATTGCTTGTCAATGGGTAAATACCTCATAGGTTATATTATTTAAGCATGTGTTCAAATTATAGATCTCACAGGCAAGGTAATGGAATAACCTGTGATTTAAAAATTCAGTAATATTCAAATTGGCCATTACAATAATACTTAAAATTGCTACTTTTGCGAGTGAAGTAAAAATGGTAAAAGATCATCACGTATTTAGTTTTCCCAATGACATCCGGTTCGTCTATAAACAGGTAAAAAATACCAAGGTATTTCATTGCGGATTTATCGTGGATGTCGGAAGCAGGGATGAAATGCCTGATGAACAGGGTCTGGCACATTTCTGGGAGCACATGGCCTTCAAGGGCACCGAGAAACGCAGAGCGTTTCATATCATCAACCGACTTGAATCAGTGGGGGGAGAATTGAATGCCTTTACCACCAAGGAAAAGATAAGTTTTTATGCATCAGTGCTGGAAGACCATCTTGAAAAAGCCATCGATCTGCTGGTGGATATCACCTTTAATTCTGTTTTTCCTGAAAAACAGATCGAGCGGGAAAGACTCGTGATCATGGATGAACTGGCCATGTACAATGACAGTCCGGAGGACAATCTGCAGGATGAATTTGACGAGGTTGTCTTCGGTGATCATTCGCTGGGGAAAAATATCCTGGGTACCGAAGAATCACTGCGCAACTTTCATAAAAATCACTTTCATGAATTTATCCGGCAGAATTTATCCGGTCAACGGATCATTTTTTCAGCCGTAGGGGCAGCATCATTTAGGCAGGTGCTTAAAATTGCTGAAAAATATTTAGCCTCCATTCCTGTGTTTCAAGTGGATCGTCAACGGATCAATCCCCGGTTTCTGTACGGTCAGACGATCCTCAGAAACAAATCCTTCGGAAGGTCATATTGTGCCATCGGCCGTGATGCCTATCATCTGAATGATGATCGCCGTTATCCTTTTTTCCTGTTGACCAATATACTGGGTGGTCCCGGACTGAATTCCAGGTTGAATTTATCCCTCCGCGAAAAATATGGATATGTGTATTCCGTGGATGCTTCCTATCATGGGTACACCGATTCCGGTATGACGGCGATCTTTTTCGGAACGGAAAAAAAATACCTTGACAGAAGCATCAGGATCATTTTGAAGGAAATCGAAAAGCTAAAGAGTCAACGGCTCGGAACTGTGCAGTTTCATAAAGCGAAACAACAAATCATGGGACAGCTTGCCATTGCCGAAGAAAATAATGTAAATCTGATGCTGATGATGGGCCGGAGTCTGCTGGACATCCATAAGATCGAAACGCTCGAGGAGGTCTTCGATAAAATTTCACGCATCACATCCTTCCAGGTTATGGAAGTGGCCAATGAGATCTACGAAAAGGAAAAATTAAACTACCTGATCTTTCAACCCAATTGAAAAATGAATATTATACCTGATGATATCCAGAAATACGCTGAAAAATATACCACGAAGGAACCGGGACTGCTGGCTGCCCTAAACAGGGAGACCAACACCGATTTTCTGTTCCCAAGGATGCTGAGCGGACATCTGCAGGGCCGCTTCTTATCCATGATATCTGCCCTGGTCAATCCTCGCCGGATACTTGAAATTGGGACATTTACCGGATATTCGGCGATCTGTCTGGCCGAAGGCCTTTCCAGGGATGGTATCCTGCATACCATTGAGCTGAATGATGAAAATGAGCCGAAAATAACTGAATATTTTAAAAAATCAGGACTTGACCAGAAAATAAAAATCCATTTCGGGGATGCTTTGGAAATTATTCCTGCATTGAATGAAACCTTCGATCTTGTTTTCCTGGATGCCGATAAAGAGAACTATTGAAATTATTATCAGCTAATTTTTAATAAAATAAGAACTGGCGGTATTATTCTTGCAGATAACACACTTTGGAGTGGCAAGGTGCTGGGCAGGGGCCAGTCGGATAAGGAAACTTCCGGCATTCGTGAATTTAATATGGCTGTAACTCAAGATTCAAGGGTTGATAACGTTTTATTGACAATCAGGGATGGGATTATGATGATAAGAAAAAAATGAGAAAAGTTTTATATAACGTTCTGCTGGTTATCTTCGGTCATGCGGCCTTCAGCCAGGCAGTAACCGTGCCATCTGTCATTCAGTTTGCGGACATGGAACTCCGGCTGAACGATCGGGCAAGGGAGGAAATTCAAAACGATGTGAATGCCCTCACAAGGAGTGAAAAGTATTTCAACATAAAACTCGACCGGATCCTGCAATATTTTCCCCTCATCGAACGGACTCTCCGCGAACAGAATGTGCCGGAAGATTTTAAATACCTTGTCATACAGGAGTCGGCATTGATACCGGATGCCGTTTCATCTTCCAATGCCGTTGGATTCTGGCAGTTCAAGGAATCATCGGGGGAGGAAGTCGGTTTGCGGATCGACCGGTACATTGATGAACGGATGAACATCATATCAGCCACAAGGGGTGCTTCCAGGTATCTGAAGACAAATAATTTCTACTATGACAATTGGATATATGCGCTGATCGCCTATAATACGGGAAGGGGAGGCGCAGAATCTTATGTTGACAACCGGTACTTTGGCAGTAAAAAAATGGAAATCAATAAACATACCCACTGGTATGTTAAAAAATATCTGGCGCACAAGATCGCATTCCAGAATTCTTTAGGCCGTGACCGGGCACCATCCAGGTATCTTTATGAATATACGAAAGGGGGTGGCAGGTCATTGTCGGAAATTGCAGCCGAGCTGAACCTCAATCCCGACGAACTGCAGGAATATAATAAATGGGTGAGGAGAGGCACTATTCCTGACGATAAGGTATATACGGTCATTATCCCAAGCATAAATCCTCCTGAAGGTATGATAGCCGGCACTCAGAAGGAAATTCAGAAGCCTGAAAATACAGTGACTGAAACGGAGCTGCCCGTGCTTGTCCGGGGAAAATATCCCATCATTGAAAGCCTTGATGAGAAGGAAACCAGGCTGCTGAGTATAAACGGCATTCCGGGTACGCTGGCCAGAAAAGGGGATAAAATCGAATCACTTGCAGACCTGGGGCAAATCCTGTTGAAGGATTTCCTGAAATTCAATGATATCGATATCACACACCGGGTTCTTCCGGGGCAGGTATATTATTTTAAAAGAAAAAGGAACAAGGCCAGCGAACATTATCATATTGTTTATCCGGGTGAGGACAGCTGGACAATTGCACAGAAATACGGGATCAAGGAAAAAAAATTGCTGCGCAAAAACAGGATCAGAAAAGATCACAGTGATTTTGAAAAGGGCAGGGTCGTATGGCTCCGATTTATCCGTCCCGGGGACTACCCGGTTGAATATGCAGAAATTCCGGCGCTGGCTGTATCAGGTCAGGCACAATCCGCGGGTGTCTACAGTGATCCTTCCATGAATGTTCAGGATGCCGGAATCAATGGAAATGAAACAGAACAGGCACAATGGGATAATGAACCCGCAGATTATATCGAAACGCACCTCAATCCGGATGAAAAGGTTTCAGCAAACGGGATTGTACCTGAAAATTCATCTGTAAATAAAGGTCCCGCGAAGGAAAAAACTGATCTTTTCAATGATGATTCATTTTCGTCATCACCGCTTTTTCATGTCGTGGAATCAGGTGAAACCCTTTATGGGATTTCCAAAGCATATGGCATATCCGTTGAAAATCTCAGGAATATCAATGATCTGGGTGTGAATGACAATTTACAGATAGGACAGAAAGTATACCTGAAAAATCCATTTCCTGAGGAATCAACCCCGGATTTTTCAAAGGTTAATGATCTGAATGAGCCTAATCCTTACATAATCTACCAGGTAAAACGCGGGGAGACCCTTTATGCGATATCCAGAAAATTCGATGTAACGGTGGATGAAATCAGGGATTGGAATCATAAAAATGATTATTCGATTAATGAAGGAGACTTTCTGAAGATCAAAAGATAAATTTATTGTGTTAATTTGACAGCTTATATTACGTATATGATAATTTCGCAGATTTTTATTATTAAAGCTTTCCATTTCGCTTAATTTTGCATGTATTGGAATATCTTTATCTTATTCATCAAAAAAATATTTTTATATAATTATTTTTAGTTTTTATTTGAAACTTCCTTTATCATTGTGAAATAAAGAGGGTATAAGGTTAATGCGAAATAATTCCAGGCACATTGAGTTGGTCATGCTTGTCGACGACAATGACACTGATAATTTTATCAGCAGAAGGATCATTGAAATAACAAAGTTTTCCAACAATGTCGTTATAAAAAATTCGGGAAAAAGTGCGCTTGAATATCTCCAGGAGAATAAGACGGTAAGAACGAAAATCCCGGACCTGATCTTTCTTGATATAAACATGCCGATTGTAGACGGTTTCGTATTTTTATATGAGTTTGAAAAATTCGAACATCAGATACGGGATAAATGTAAAGTGGTTATTTTATCCTCTTCGGATAATAAAAGGGATATCGATAAGATCGTGAATAATGACCATGTGATAAAATTCATTACCAAACCCCTGACCGAACTCGCCTTGGATGAAGTTAAGGAGATATTCTGATCCCATCATTAACTTCACCTGCCCATTTTTCAATTTATTTATATTCTTCCATCCATTTTTACGTTATATTTTTACGATTAATATCACCGGTCATTCAGGTTATATCGAAATTTTTTTAAATTAGTATTCATCCAATATGAGGGTCCTGATTTTTATCATTTTATTCCCGTTGCCTGAATTACTGTTCGCTCAGGGTGGAATGATTGACAGTATCAGGACTAAATACGATACCATTTCCTATTGGGTAAAAGGCGGCAATGCAGCCATTACCTTTCAACAGGTTGGATTGAAGAACTGGAACGCCGGGGGGAACGAGCTACTCGCCTTCAATTTAAATTTCAGGGGTTTTGCCAATAAAGAAATGGAAAGGTATATCTGGTTCAACCAGTTCGATGTGGCTTACAGCTTATCCAGGCAGGGAGACCAGAAAAAAATCCGGGCCAATAAAGACAACTGGAAGATCACGTCCAGGCTTAACAGAAAGCTGGAGAACAACTGGTCCCTGGTCGTGGGGCTGATGATACAGTCACAGTTCAGCGCCCTGTACAAGGTGTCCATTGATAAAGATACGGATAAGGAAATCACCACCCTGACGAGTAATTTTTTATCTCCGGGTTATTTATGGCCTTCTTTTGGATTTATGTATGCCGTTGAAGATAAATTCAATGTTTCTTTTCTGCCCCTGACGGGAAAATTTACCATAATGCTGGATGATTCCTTATCGAACGCAGGAGCATTCGGGGTTAAAAAGGGCCAGCATTTCAGGCCGGAAAATGGATTTGGTATTGACGCGAACATGAAAATTGATGTCATGAAAAACATTTCCCTTGAGTCGGAATTCTATACATTTACACGTTACGATGATATCTTTATGACCGATGTCAGGTGGGATTTCCTGCTCAGATTCAAGGTAAATAAATTTTTTTCCGGATTTTTCCTCAGTAACCTGATTTACGACAAGGACGTAGTGGATAAGATCCAGTTCCGGTATTCGATCAACATGGGGCTGGCTTACGATTTTAATTTTTAGCCGGGCCTATACATGCGTATGCCGGGGAAGCCAGTCCGGGAAAATCT
>JAGTVG010000160.1 GCA_018224645.1 Cyclobacteriaceae bacterium | reverse complement strand
CCGAATCACAACTCCTCGAGGATGTTGTATGCCTTGTTTTTCTTGAAAATTACTTCAATGAATTCGCCCACCTGCATGAAGAGGATAAACTGATCCGCATTATCCGGAAAATCTGGGAAAAAATGTCTGAGAAGGGTCATCTTGAAGCATTTGAACTGCAATTCCCACCAAATCCCCTGATCCCCAGATTTACAAATTCACTTTATACACATGATTGACCGGGATCACTTCTCCTTAAAAATCAGCACCTCCACCCGCCGGTTGATCTGGCTTTCCTCCCCTTGAGGATGGATTTTCAGCGGCTGGCTTTCACCGAAATATTCCCCTTATAAATTAATAACGAAAAAAAACATTTTATTGCGTTTAATTAATTTATTTCGTTGTGAATTAAATTTATGGGCGGAGCGGAAGACTTAAGCGTAAATCGCATAATTTTTTAAACATGAGTCGGTACAATTCATCTATAATCAGGCTGATATTTTTTATTCTGATCATCCCTGCCGGGTGCCATCCATCCGGAGAGTTCAATGTTGATGAGAATCCGGATCTGGTCGACAAAAAAGCCACCAGAAAGACCCGGGCTTTATTTCTGAACCTGAAAAATATGGCTGGTCAGGGGATCCTCGTGGGACACCAGGATGACCTGGCTTACGGGGTGGGATGGAAGGACCAGGCTGACCGTTCAGATATTAAGGATGTAACAGGTGATTATCCGGCAGTTTTTGGATGGGATATCAGCAAACTTGGCCAGCGGGAATTCAACATTGATACCGTCGATTTTGAAAAGATGAAGGAATGGATAAAACAGGGCTTCAGGTGGGGAGGTGTGGCCACCATCGGCTGGCATATGGATAATCCCGTTACGGGTGGAGACAGCTGGGATAAAACTCCAGCGGTTTTTTCCATTCTTCCGGGGGGTATCCATCATGAAACATATAAAAGTAAACTGGATCTTTTTGCGGAATTCCTGGATGATCTCAAGGTCGGGCTCTGGACGAAGATACCCATTATTTTCCGGCCTTTTCATGAACATACAGGAAACTGGTTCTGGTGGGGCAGGGGAAATACGACTGCGGAAGAATACAAAATGTTGTGGAAATTTACCGTCGAATACCTTCGCGATAAAAAGGGGATCCATCATTTATTGTATGCTTATTCAACCGATGTTTTCAATTCGGAAGAAGACTATCTTGAATTTTATCCCGGAGATGATTATGTGGATATCATCGCCTATGATGATTACCGGAATATCCGGAGTGCGGAAGCAAGAACGGAATTCGTACAGCGATTAAAAATGCTCGTCTGCATTGCCCGGGAAAGAAATAAAATTGCCGCACTTTCCGAAACCGGACTGGAAAAAATACCTGTAAATGACTGGTATACGGAGGTATTGCTGAAAGGAATTATGGAAGATGACGAAACCCGGCAGATCGCCTATGTTTTGCTCTGGCGAAATGCAAATCCAGGCCATCATTATGCGCCCTTTGCCGGACATTCGAGTGAAGGGGATTTTCTTGAATTTTACAGGGATCCCTTCACCCTGTTTATTAAAGATTTACCTGATATGTACAGACTTCCCTGAACCGGAAACCGATGATCCGAAAAACAAAAACATTCTTAAAAGAACTTGGTACAGAGTTGAACAGTCATATTCTTCCCTTCTGGATCAACCGGATGACCGATAAGGAAAACAAAGGTTTTTATGGGCGGATCGACGGTCATAACAAGGTGGATCCGGAGGCTGGGAAAGGAAGTGTCCTGAACGCAAGGATCCTGTGGACTTTTTCTGCAGCATTCAATGCCACTCATGAGGAGGATTATCTGAACATGGCCAATCAGGCCTATGATTATTGCATTAAATTTTTTCTGAACCGGCAGCAGGGAGGCGTTTACTGGCTGCTCGATCCCAGGGGAAAACCTCTTGAGAAAAAAAATCAGATCTATGCCCTTGCCTTCATGGTCTATGGTATGTCGGAATATTATAAGGCCACAGGCATTTCCCAGGCAGTGGAAGAATCCGTAAACCTGTTCCACCTGATTGAGAAATACAGTTTCGACAATTCGCGGAATGGCTATTTTGAAGCATTTGATGAAAACTGGGAGCTTCTGCAGGATCTCCGGTTGAGTGATAAGGATGCCAATGAAAAAAAGACCATGAATACGCATCTGCACATCCTGGAAGCGTATACCAACCTGTACAGGACATGGGATGATCCATTCTTATTAAAACAGCTTAAAAACCTGATCCTTTTGTTCTTTGAAAAGATCATCGATCCGGAGACATGGCATTTTAAACTGTTTTTTGATGAAAATTGGAACAGCAGGGATTCTACATTTTCCTTCGGGCATGATATTGAAGGCAGCTGGCTCATTCAGGAAGCGGCTGTTGCATCCGGGGATGAAAAATTGATCGCACAATCGAAGGAAGTGGCCGTCCGGATGGTTGACCGCATAATAGCCGAAGGAATTGATCAGGATGGCGGTTTATTCAATGAGGGAAGGGGAAACAGGATCCATGATACGGACAAACACTGGTGGCCACAGGCCGAAGCCCTGGTCGGACTGATCAATGCCTGGGAAATAACCGGACAACAGAAATATTTTGACCAGGCATTACATGTTTGGGAATTCATCAAAAAAAATATCATTGACAGGAAGAAAGGAGAATGGTTCTTCAGGGTGTCGCAGGATGGTAAACCCTATGTTGAGGAGGATAAGGCAGGATTATGGAAATGTCCTTACCATAACAGCAGGGCATGCCTGGAACTGATCCACAGGCTGAAATAATGGTAACCTGTGTGGGATTTGGATGTTACTTTCAGATATACGCTTGTCAAACCTGTTAACCGGGAGTAATATTGTGATTTTAAATTGCTCTCCAGGTTTTAGACCCTGGATGATAAATTTTTAAAATATTCAGGGAAGTTGGTCAAAACAAGGAGAAATCGGAAAAAAAAGTAAATAAAACCTGATGTTTCCGGAACTAAATCGTGCCGGAAATCATTATTGAAATATAGGAGATCCTAATTAAATTTTTTAATCGCATGAAACCGTTAGTCAGTTATACATTTGTTGTATTACTTGTCCTATTATTAGGGCAATCATCCGGAGTGAAGGAAAATTTGGATAAAAAGCTTTGGTATCAAATTGAGCTGGAGAAAGTAGCCATGGATTACTATGATGCCATGTATAAGAAATGGGATGTACTTGCATTCCGGAATCTTTCACGAAGTGAAAAAAAACACATGGAATGTGTCCAGTTACTGATGAAGGAAGTGGGTAATCCCGGATTGATCGACCTCCAGCCTGTCGGCAAATTCAAACATATGGATCTGCAGGACCTTTATGGAAAGGTGATAAAACTTGGAAATGAATCAGTCAATAAAGCTTTTATCGCTTCCGCAAACCTTGAGGAAAAAAACATCAAGGATGTTGAGGATTTATTGACTCTGTCGGAAGATGAAGAATATCAATTTGTGCTTAAAAATTTATTAAATTCTTCCAAATGCCATCTGAATTTGATGGTGTGCCAGTTGAAAAACAAAGGGGTGGGTTATAAACCCGTTTTGTTAACAATCAATGAATATATTGATTGCCTCCAGACAACGCCGGGGGAAATCGATGCAAAATTGACCAATTGTCCGGAGGAGGAGTATGATTGCCCATTTAAAGATAATTTTTAAATTTTTTTTTGTCGAGTAGCCTAATACTGTTCAATGGAGATGGTAGAAGAGGAGGACTGAGTATGCATTTTTTAATGACCCCGATTTAATCGGGGTTTTTTTATGTCCGGAAACCGGAAACAAATGCGGGCTAAACTTGTTCTGTTTAGTAAATTACTTTTATCTTTTAGCCATAAACAGCCGTATTTGAAAGCAATCATCATAGGATCGGGGATCGCAGGCATCTCAGCAGCCATAAGACTCGCTTCTGCAGGTTTTCAGGTAGAAGTATTTGAATCCAATTCATATCCGGGTGGAAAACTGACAGCTTTTTACCAGAACGGATTCCGGTTTGATGCCGGCCCCTCACTTTTTACACTTCCTGAACTTGTGGATGAATTATTTATCCTCGCCGGGAAGAACCCCCGTAATTTTTTCAGGTATGAAAAAGTGGATGTCACCTGTAACTATTTTTACGAAGATGGAACCAATATCAGAGCCTTTGCCGACAAAAATAAACTGAAGGAAGAAATTGACAGCAAACTGGGGGGGTATGGATCGGAAACATTGCAATACCTGCAAGAAAGTGCCAGGATCTATGAGTTGACTTCCGGAATATTCCTGAAAAAAAGCCTGCACCGGTACAGGAACTATTTGTCGGCCGAAGTCATCAGCGCACTGGTAAAAGCACATACCCTGCATCTTCGGACAACCATGAACCAGGTAAATGAAAAATATCTGAAGAATGGGAAACTGGTTCAGCTGTTTAACCGGTACGCTACCTATAATGGTTCGAGCCCTTATCAGGCACCAGGGATCCTGACATTGATTCCGCACCTCGAGTTCAACATCGGCACGTTTTTCCCTGAGGGAGGCATGCATCAGATCACCCTGAGCCTGGTAGAACTTGCCGAATCTCTGGGAGTTACCTTTTATTATGAGCAAAGGGTAGATAGTATCAACACAGATCATAGCAAAGCGGATGGCATCCATTCCGGAGGAAAACTGATTCCGGCTGACATTGTCGTGAGCAATATGGATATCGTTCACACCTACCGGAAGCTATTGCCCGGGATCAGGGCACCTCGTCAGGTGATCGGACAGGAAAGATCGAGTTCGGCACTGATATTTTACTGGAATATCAGAAAAAATCTTCCCCGGTTGTACCTTCATAACATATTTTTTACAAATGATTATGAAGCAGAATTCGAATCAATTTTCAGCAGGTTTGAATTATATCATGATCCTACGGTTTATGTCCATATCAGTTCAAAACAGAATCCTGAAGATGCCCCGGAAGGAATGGAGAACTGGTTTGTCATGATCAATGTCCCGAGTAATATCGGGCAGGACTGGGATCTTTACATCCGGACTGCGCGCGATCTGATTATCGGAAAAATATCACGGATGCTGGGCGAGGATATTTCTCCCTGGATCATTGGTGAATCACTGCTCGAACCCCGTACCATTGAATCCCGGACTTCCTCTTATCAGGGGTCCTTATACGGGGCGAGTTCAAACCACTGGTTATCCGCATTCATCCGTCATCCAAATTTTCACTCAAGACTGAAGGGGCTTTATTTTTGCGGAGGAAGTGTACATCCGGGAGGAGGTATTCCATTGTCCATATTGTCGGGGAAAATAGTATCTGATCTGGTAAAAAATGATTATGGAATTAAATAAACATGTATATCGTATTTCCGTCATTATCCTGATCATTATTTATGGTGTAGGACTGATCGGTTTTTTGACGATCTATAAAGATCTGATGATCGGATTGACGCCATTTACCCTGCTGCTTTCACTGGTCCTCCTGCTGATCAATCAACAGGAATGGAACAGGTTTGTTATCCTGTTTATTTTTTCAATTATGGCCGGCGGTTTTGCCGTTGAAGTGATCGGGGTAGAAACCGGCATGTTATTCGGCCATTACAGCTATGGCGATACACTGGGTATCAGATTGCTCAATGTACCCCTGCTGATTGGTGTTAACTGGTTCATCCTCGTGTTTTCTTCCGGGATGATTTCCAGATTATTAAAAGTCAACCGGTTCTGGAGGGCTCTGTTTGCCGCTTCTCTAATGGTTGCCCTGGATGTTTCACTGGAGCCTGTGGCCATCGCCTTTGATTTCTGGTCCTGGGAAAATAATATTATTCCATTGCAGAATTACGTTTTATGGTTCATCGTATCACTGATCTTTCATTGGGCATTTCAAAGCCTGAATTTCAAACGTATCAATCGATTTGCTGTCATTTTATTTATCGTGCAGTGGGTCTTTTTTATGGTCTTATCGTTTACTATAAATTTTCAATAATGTTGGAGACAAAATATCTATACCTGCTGTTGAATTTATTCGCATGGTTTCCTCCAATGAGTTTAAGCTTTGACAGGAAAGTTGCCTATTTCAGCAGGTGGAAATATTTAATGCCCTCTATTTTGATCGTAGGTATATTATTTATTGCCTGGGATATCCTTTTTACCCGTTGGGCAGTCTGGGGATTTAATGACACCTACCTTACGGGCATAAAAATCCTTTACCTCCCACTGGAGGAATGGATGTTTTTCCTGACCATCCCATTTGCCAGCGTTTTTATCTACGATTGTATCAAAGCCTATTTTCCCCAATGGAAGTTTTCACAGGCAGGAATATGGATCGCCCTGTTCCTCGCGGCCATACTCATCATGGTGGGGGTCCTTAACCTATCCCGCTGGTATACCTCCGTGACATTTATTTTACTTTCCTGTTTATTGTTTTACCTGGGCTACAGAAAGGTGGATTATCTGGGAAGATTTTTTATTTCCTACCTGATCATCTTGATCCCATTTTTTATCGTTAACGGCATCCTGACAGGATCAGCCATTCAGGATGAGGTGGTCTGGTATAATGATCAGAGAAACCTTGGAATACGTCTGCTGACCATTCCGGTGGAAGATGTTTTTTATGGTATGCTGCTCGTTCTGGGTAACATAGTCTTGTATGAATATTTTAAATCGAAGCGGACAGCCTGATTTGCGCCAGAATGAAGCAATATTGAACCTGCCGTCAGAAATTTTTTTTGGTGCCAGGATCAGCAGGTCCCGCCGGATTATTGCTGAATGGGTTTTAACCCGAAAAATTTATAAATTTCCCGCATATAATTATCAATGTCAACAGGATCCGGATAGATGACACTTTTAATTACAAATACACCTGTTGAAGGAAGGACGTATTCACTGTTTGCGGGGCATCCCACCTCCGGTGAGTACTACCGGAAGATCCGTGCACTGGCGGATGATTTTACCGTTAGGTTTGGATCGGCAGAGAACGTCCTGTCCATTACAGGCGAATTCAGGAATTCAGGAAAAAAACTATGGAAGTTCATCAGATCCGCTGACCGGGAAAACATGGGGTTAATCATGAAAAGATTAACCGGGGAGCTTTCGGTATTTACGGTTAATACCGAAAATTATCTTCATTCTCTAAGCTGGTTGGATAAGATCCGGGATGGGCGGCTGTCCACCACGGAGGATCAATACCACCGCATTATGCTTGAAGTGGAGCTTGTAAACCGGATCAACAAAACCAGATTCCAGCGGGCGGACCGGCGGATCGCACTGCTTCCTCACTGCCTGCGTGATCTCTCACGTGAATGCCGCTCAGCAAAAGAAGGATTTGATGTCGTGTGTAAAGGATGCTCCGGGAATTGTTTTATTCATGCATTAAATGATCTTCTATTGAAATACCGGGTTGAGCCGTTCATCTGGATGGAAGGGAGTTTCCGAAAATTATATCTTGATATGAAAAAAGAAAACCAGGTTCTGGGTATTTTCGGGATTGCATGCCTGGCAGAATTAAAATCCGGTATGGAAAAATGCCTGAAGTATGATATCCCTGCTCTTGGTATCCCGCTTGATGCCAACCGGTGTGCCAGGTGGATGGGTGATTTTTATCCCAATTCTGTTAATATGGAAGAGGTGGAAAAATTGTTGAAAAGAATGAATGACAATTTTTAAATTTTTATTGGAGAATATTTCCAATTTATGGCCAATTATTCAACAGTAATTAATTATCTTATAATTTACCCGAAATAAAACGATTTTTGAATTAAATTTTATACATTTCTCAACGTTATAAACGGGATGAATAAATGCCTAAAAAAAAATATGTGTTTTATTAAAAAATATTTAAAAAACTCTTAATATTACGCAGTTTTATGTATTCATTTTATAATAACTAAATAACTGAATATCAATGATTTATACATTAACCAAACTTATGATCATTAAGAAAAACCATGAACAGTAATCATGCAGCGGAAAATCTTTCCTCAGACGGGGAGGTTCCGCTTAAACAGGCTGCTTTTGTTCACAGCCTTGAAAAGGTTAAAAAACCTTTACCAGCTAGGCCGAAGATCTCTGAAATTCGGGCCATCAGCAAAAATTCCCGTTTATTTCTTAAGAAATACTTTCCTGGCGCTACTACACAGGATTGGAATAACTGGAAATGGCAGGTCAGGAACAGTTATCACTCATTTGAAGAACTGTCCAAAATCCTTCAACTTACAGATTCAGAGAAAGATGCGATTCGTGATTACGGATATCATTTGCCGTTAAGGGTAACCCCTTATTATGCATCCCTTCTTGCCGATAACGATGAGAAGAATGTGATCCGGAAATCAATGATCCCGACCATGTCGGAGCTTGTAATTTCTCCGGGAGAGGAAGAAGATCCGTTGGCTGAAGAGTCAACCAGTCCGACACCGTGCCTGGTGCACAGGTATCCGGATCGCGTTCTGTTTCTGGCAACTAATTTCTGCTCGGCCTATTGCAGATACTGCACAAGGTCTCATATGGTGGCAAAAGATCCACAGCATTATAATCTTGCCCATTGGGACCAGGCATTTGACTATCTTTCACGGCATCCGGAAGTCCGGGATGTGATCATCTCAGGAGGGGATCCTTTAACGATCAATGAAATTCACCTCGAGCATCTTATTTCAAAGTTAAGAAGCATTCCACATATCGAGATGATCCGGCTGGGCACAAAAGTCCCGATCGTACTCCCGCAGCGTGTAACCCGTTCACTTGTACAGATGTTGAAAAAATATCAACCTATCTATTTCAGTATTCATTTCATGCATCCAAGTGAATTGACGCCGGAGACCATAGAAGCATGCAACAGGCTTGCGGATGGCGGTTTTCCGCTGGGCAGTCAGACAGTATTGCTGAGGGGGATCAATGATACGGTGGAAACGATGAAGGACCTGATGCATGGACTGTTGAAGATGAGGGTGAGGCCGTACTATATATATCAGTGCGACCCGATCCCGGGATCGGCACATTTCCGTACTTCTGTCCGCAAAGGCCTGGAAATAATCCAGGGACTCCGGGGCTTTACCTCGGGCTATGCAGTGCCTCATTATGTTATAGATGCCCCGGGAGGGGGCGGCAAAATCCCATTGCTTCCCGAGTATGTGGTAGGGAAGGAGGGAGATTATCTTCTTTTGCGGAACTATAAGGGAAGGATTTATAAATATCCCGACATGGATGACTAGGGATGATCCGCATTCGTAAGATTACGGATATTGTTGCTGCAAAAAATCAGCAGGCAATTGACCAGGTAAAGGAAATTCTCAGGAATCAGATACCGGAACTTGGAGAAGGAAGAATTGACCAATTTGTGGATCAGTTGAGAGATCCTCTCAAGTACCAGTTTCAAACCATGATGCTTGTCAGTGATGATTCAAGGGGGCAGATCAAAGGATTTGCCCTTTTGATGATCGATGCACACCTGAAATTCTTTTACCTGGATTTTATTGCCACCCTGCCCGGAAGGACTTCCATGGGGATTGGCGGCGCACTTTATCAAAACATCCGCGAGGAAGTCGTTGCCCGTGGATTCACGGAATTATACTTTGAATGCCTTCCTGATGATCCTGAATTATGCAGGGATCAGAACAAACTCCCGGATAACAAACGAAGGCTTGCTTTTTATGAAAAATTCGGGGCCCGTCCGATTATCAATACCAAATATGAGATGCCTGTAAATCCGGGGGAGGATTGCCCTCCCTACCTGGTCCTTGATCTTCCGGCATCTGCAGATCCACCCGATGCCAGGCGTCTCAGAAAAATCATGCGGGCCATACTGGAAAGGAAATATGGGGATTATTGTACACCGGAATATGTGGATGAAGTGATCCGTTCGGTCAAAGACCCGGTAACCCTCCGGCCACTTCGTTATTATCAAAAACCAGTGATTCCCCCTCTTTTTGGAGGTTTAAATATGAAGCGCAAAATTGGGATTGTGATCAATGACAAGCATAGCATTCATCATGTCAGGGAAATAGGTTATGTGGAATCGCCGGTAAGGATCCCGGCCATCATGAAGGAACTGAACAAAACTGATGTTTTTCATGAAATACCGCCGCGGGATTTCCCGATACGGTGGATCGAATCGATCCATGATCAGGGATATATCAGGTATTTCAAAACGATCTGTCAGGGATTGAAAGAAGGGAGATCCATTTATCCCTATGTTTTTCCCATCCGGAATGTTACCAGGCCTCCGAAAGATCTTTCCGTCAGAGCAGGATATTATTGTATCGATACATTTACTCCCCTTAACAACAATGCATATATTGCCGCCAGAAGGGCTGTCGATTGTACCCTGACGGCTGCCGAAAGCATTTTAAAAGGATCCAGATCAGCCTATTCACTCGTAAGACCTCCTGGACATCATGCAGAACGCTACGTATTTGGAGGCTTTTGTTATTTCAACAATAACGCCATTGCAGCAAATTATCTCAGCGAATATGGGAAAGTGGCCATCCTTGATGTGGATTATCATCACGGCAATGGACAGCAGCAGATCTTCTATGACCGTGCGGACGTTTTTACAGTTTCCATTCACGGTCATCCATCCTTCGCTTATCCCTATTTTACCGGCTTCGATGAGGAAACGGGTGTTGGTCCTGGAATTAACCATAACCTGAATATTCCATTGAAAAAAGAAATATCCGGAATTGAATATCAGAAAAGCCTGAAGAGGGCACTTGACCGTATCAGGAAATTTAGCCCGGCCTACCTGGTTGTGGCTGTTGGATTCGATACGGCAAAAGGTGATCCGACAGGAACATGGAAACTGGGATATAAGGATTTTGAGCAAAATGGAAGGATGATAGCGGGTTTAAATCTGCCTACCCTGTTTGTACAGGAAGGAGGCTATTATACCCGGTCCATAGGCGTGGTTGCAAGGCATTTTTTTACCGGATTTATAAAGGAACATTTAATGAACAGTCTCACAAGAAATAGATGAAAGTTGGCATCACCTATGACCTTCGCTCCGAATATCTGGAGATGGGGTATTCAGAGGAAGAAACTGCAGAATTTGATAAGGAAGATACCATTAATTCAATTGATCAGGCATTAAGGCAGGGTGGATTTAAAACCGACAGGATCGGGCATGTCCGGAACCTGATGAAACGCCTGATGTCGGGTGATAAATGGGACATTGTTTTTAATATATGTGAAGGCCTGTATGGTGATGGAAGGGAGTCTCTGGTGCCTGCATTGCTTGATTCCTACCGGATCCCCTATGTTTTTTCCGGTCCCGCCACCCTGGCAGTCACATTAAATAAATATATGACCAAAAGACTGGTAAGGGATGCGGGAGTACCCACACCGGATTTCCGCCTCATCAGGCATGCGGACGATTTATCGGGCCCTAAACCCCCATTTCCGTTATTTGTTAAGCCCGTTTCGGAAGGGACCGGAAAAGGGATTGATCAGCATTCGATCATCAAAACTGAAAATGAGTACCATGAGGTATGCGAGGCATTAATGAAAAAGTTTGATCAGCCGGTTCTTGTCGAGGAATATCTTCCGGGCCGGGAATTTACCATCGGGGTGATCGGTAACGGAAAAGAAGCTTTTATCCCGGGTGTCGTGGAGGTGGTTTTTCGCGATGAAAAGGGAACCGTTTATTCTTACGAGAACAAGGAAAACTGGGTGGGCCGGCTGGAATATAAAAAAGTTACGGACCCTGTTTTCAAGGCCTGCGAAACCCTGGCCCTGAAGGTCTGGGAAGTAACCGATGCCCGGGATGCAGGACGTGTCGATGTTAAAGCCGATAAGGAGGGAAACGTGCAATTCATTGAGATCAATCCGCTGGCAGGGATCAATCCCCATCATTCGGATCTTCCGATACTGGCCGGCTTATATGGCATAAATTACCAGGAATTGATCGACAGGATCATGAAAGCCGCCATTAAAAGGAATTTTGCCGGATGAATGTGATCATCATTCATAACAGGATACCTCCTGATGCTGCACCGGATGAAGCGGATGTGCTCAGCCAGGTACAACTCGTACTGAATAATCTGATTCCTGCGGGTCACCAGGTCAGCATCATGGATATTGGAGAAAATCTTTTCGGTGATATCGATCGCATCAGGAAGGAAGAGCCTGACATTGTGTTTAACCTGGTGGAGTCTGTTTTCGGGAAAAATGAATTATTGTATATCGTCCCCGCCATGCTGGAGGCATTCAGGATCACCTACACCGGCGCTCCGGCAGAATCTCTTTTGCTGACCACCAACAAGGTAACGGCAAAAAAAATCATGAAACAGGCGGGGATCCCCACTCCAGAATGGTTTTACGATCAGGATTATAAACTGCTGGATAAAAAGAAAAAATATATACGCAAACCTGTGCGGGAGGATGGATCGGTGGACCTCGATGAAGATGCGGTTTTTAAGCCTGCAGACCCGATCCTCACGGGATCCACTGAAAGTCCGGAAACAAATCGTTTTTTTGTGGAAGAATTTATCGACGGCAGGGAATTTAACATCAGCCTTCTTGCTGATCAGACGGCTCCCGAGGTGTTACCGCAGGCTGAAATCGTGTTTCAGAATTTTCCTCCGGATAAGGAAAAGATTGTCGGTTACAGGGCAAAATGGGACCAGAAAACTTTCGAGTACGGAAATACGGTCCGTAAATTCAATACGCTGAATAAAGAGAATGAATTGTCAGACAAAATGAGTAAAATTACGCTCCAATGCTGGGAGGTATTCGGACTTAAAGGATATGCCCGGGTTGATTTCAGGGTTGATCAGTTTGATAATCCTTATGTGCTTGAAATCAATGCGAATCCCTGCATTTCTCCTGACAGTGGATTTATCGCGGCTGCAAGGGAAGCCGGTCATACGCAGGAGGATGTCATACAAAGAATATTAACCGATATTAATTGATTCTATGGAAGTTGAATACCGTTACATTTTAAAACCGCTGGATAGAAAATATATTAAGGATATTCTTGAATCCACCAAAGTTTTTTATGATTATGAGATTAAAATAGCCCTTGAAATCCTCGATGAATACTACCAGAAAGAAGAACAATGCGGTTATTATTTTATCCTCGCCGAGGTGGAAGGGAAGGTGATCGGATATGTGAACTATGGCCCGGTTCCCTGCACGCAAACCAGCTGGGATATTTACTGGATTGCTGTCAGGAAGGATATCATGAGCAAGGGGATCGGTTCGGAACTGATTGCGATCGCCGAAGAAAGGATCCGGAAAATGAAGGGAAAAAATATCTGGGTCGAAACTTCAGCAAGAAAAGATTATCTTCCGACAAGGACCTTCTACGAAAAAATGAAATATGCCATTGCTGCTGAATTAAAAGATTTTTATGCCCCGGATGATCATAAAGTAATCTATCATAAAGCGCTTTGATTTCTGATATTTTTTACCATTACTTGTTCTGGAATCAGGACATTTTTTTAATGCTATACCATGAAAAGAAGGAATTTTTTACTCAAAAGCGGTCTTTCCGCAGGAATATTTTTAACGCCGGATTTGCCGGTTATGTTGGAAGGCTCAAAAAAAGCTGAATTCAAATTATCGGGAATGGGCCAGATCCCCGTCATCATTAAATCGATCGAAATATTGAAGATCCGGAACGATTTTCTGATCGAGGTAAGGTCAGAGGATGGACATTCGGGCAGGATACCGGCTAATGAAAAAATCAGCCATCTCCTGGGGATACTCATGGACCTGATCATACCGTTTTTCATAGGAAAAAATGCCAGGGATATGGAATTGCTGCTTCCGGAAATTTACAGGGTGAACAGCAATTATAAATATGCAGGCATGCCTTTCTGGATCTCCGTGGCCCATGTGGAACTTGCTGTCCTTGATATGCTTGCCGGCATAGAAAACAGGTCAGTTGCCCGGATGCTGGGAAAGCCGGTGCGAAAGGAATTCCCGGTTTACATGAGCACATTCGACAGGGAGAATACCGCTGAGGTTTATACGGAAAATGTTTTGGGGAGCATTGGAGATATGCAGGCCGTTAAATTAAAGATCGGGGGGAGGATGAGCAACAACAGGGACTGCATAGAAGGGAGAACAGAAAAACTGATCCCCATGATGAGGAAAGCCCTCGGGACGGGGTTCACGATTTATGTGGATGCCAACAGTTCCTATGATGCACCGAAAGCAATTGAAACAGGACGATTACTCGAAGAATACCGGTATGGTTTTTTTGAGGAACCCTGTCCATGGCAGGATTATCAGGAAACTCTCCGCGTTGCGGAGGCACTCGATATTCCTGTGGCGGGGGGTGAGCAGGACTCTTCAGAAGCCCAGTTCAGGTATATGATGGATAAAAAGGTTGTGGATGTGGTCCAGCCGGATATCATGTATAATGGCGGGTTCCTTCGAAACCTGAAAATTGCAGCCTATGCAAAACAAAAGGGAGTGCCCATTACCCTTCACAGCCCGCAACAGGGCGCTGCCAATGTTTTCAAGATGCAGTTTGCCTCCATCGTTGAAAATATTGGCCCGTATCAGGAATATACCCCCGGGAAAGGGTATGAATGGTGTTCCGTGGATCTGATCTTCAAAAAAGGAAATCTCCAGATCGTGGATAAACCTGGATGGGGGATCGATTATGACGAAGATGCCTTGAAAAGAGCTGTAAGGTTTTGACAGGTAATGGTTTCAGTTCCGGATCCAAAACATTTCCATGAATGGAGGGTTTACTTTGTTATATACCAAGTGTCTAATACATGGTTGAATGGACCACATCCCTTATCCCTGACCTTGCAGGAAAAATCATCCTCATCACCGGGGCGAACAGCGGTTTGGGATTCGAATCTGCAAAAGCACTGGCCGGGAAGGGTGCCACTGTGATCATGGCGTGCCGTAACCTGGAAAAGGGAGAAAAAGCCAGGCAGCAAATACGGGAAGAAATCAGGGGAAATGATCCCGACCTGCGGAAACTGGACCTGGCGGATCTGAGTTCAGTTGAAGATTTTGTTTCCGGGATCCAGTCTGATTATAACCGGATCGATGTCCTGATGAACAATGCCGGGATCATGGCCACACCCTATGAAAAGACCAAGTCGGGTTTTGAAAAACAATTCGGGGTAAATCATCTGGGACATTTTGCGTTGACGGGTAGATTATTGAACCTTTTGTTGAAAACCCCGTGCAGCCGGGTGGTGAATGTTTCGAGTATGTCATCAAGAAGGGGAAAAATTAATTTTGATAACCTTATGGGAGAAAGATCCTACAAACCCTGGAGAGCCTATGGTCAGTCAAAACTGGCCAATCTGCTCTTTACCTTTGAACTTCAGCGACGCATCGATGCACACCAGGCTGATATTATTGCCGTGGCTGCACATCCCGGCATATCGGCTACTAATCTTCACAGAGCCATGAGCGTGAACGAGAGCCTGAAATTCATTTATGATAATTTATTCAAAGGTTTGATACCGGATGCGGCCAAAGGGGCTTTATCCCAATTGTATGCAGCCACTTCTCCCGAAGCTCAGCCAGGCGGTTATTACGGGCCGGGGGGTTGGTTTGAAGCTGCGGGATATCCATCCGTTGCCAGTGTACCCGCCCAGGCACAGGACCGGGAAACAGCCCTAAGGCTATGGGAGATTTCTGAAAAACTGACCGGGGTTATAGATGCATTTGTTCGCTGATTTCCACAAGCTGGGTACACCCGGATCCGCATAAAACGGGCAATAAAATAATTCAAACGACTTTGACAATCGCGGTGTATTATTCTTCTTCGCGATCTTTGCAGTTAATTTTCCTTGGGATCTTTGCGGTTAATTCTTCTAGGGATCTTTGCGGTTATTTTCATTTTGTTCTTCGCGGTTACATTATCCCATGCAGACTTTGCATGTTATTCATTTTCCACCGGAAATGATTCATCAAGCCCATCCCATTCATTGAAGGATCCGTCATACAGCCGAACATCATACCCAAGGGCTTTTCCCACCGTATAAAGTACCGATGCCCTCAACGCCACATGACAATAGCAAACCAGCGTTTTTTCTTCTTCGTCAATGATGTTTGTATACATATCCCGCAACCGGCCGGGTTCCAGCAACGTAAAATTTTCATCCACAAGGGTCGTCCATGTCAGGTTTTTTGCTCCCATGATATGACCTCCCCGTTTATAATTCCCTTTTTCACTGCCTGTATAGAAATCAGACTTCCGGGCATCGATGATACTGACCTCTGGATTGGAAAGATTGATCTTTATCCAATCCTTATCGACGAGAATTTCCGGATGCGTCTTTAATACGGGTTTCCTTCTGGTCTCAGCTGGAATAACAGTATCGGTTGATACAGTAAATCCTTCAGCCTGCCATCCCCTGATCCCGCCATCAAGGATTTTCGCCTGGTCAGCCAATCCGAAATATTCCATGGTCACATAGAACCTGTAGGCATGGGCAAAGGTATCCCACCCTGAGCTGATGATTACTTTTTTGGTTTTATCAACACCTCTTTTTTTAAGTTCTTCCGCAAATTCTGCAGCCTCGGGCAATTCAAAATACAGACCATCCCGTACAGCGGCATAGATACTGTTATCGACAAACAATGCACCCGGAATATGCCCTTTGATGTAATTTTCCGGTTTGTCCAGGTGCAGAATGACCAGGGACTCATCCTCAAGATGGGAATACAGCCATTCCTGATCAACAAAAATTTCATCAAAATTCTCACCATTCCCTGGCATATTGATTAACAGAGCAACCACAAGTAAACTGATATGTTTCATGATGATCTTTTAAGTGATATTGAACCCATAACCTGTAAAGTTACGGATAAATGAAGAGTAATGAATTGAATTCAAACACGATTTACAGCCTGTTTTCCTTGGCTACCAGAAATTCCGAAACCTTAAATATTTTTTATCAATTTCAGGTTTGAGGGATGAATTGTAATAAATTTGCATTTTTATTCGGGATTAGTCAGTGTTGCTTTTATTTATGATCAACCGGGAGTTCACGCCAAAGTTATTTACCCTTCTCCGCGAAGGGATCTCCAAAAAACAATTAATGCGCGATTTGTTATCCGGTGTTATCGTTGGCATTGTTGCACTTCCCCTGGCCATTGCTTTTGCTATCGCCTCAGGGGTTTCTCCGGAAAAAGGGATCATTACCGCGGTAATTGCCGGCTTTATCATTTCCTTCCTGGGAGGAAGCCGTGTACAGATCGGGGGTCCGACCGGCGCATTTATCATAATCGTCTATGGGATTGTTCAGCAATACGGAATTGAGGGGCTCACAGTGGCGACTTTTATTGCCGGTTTCATGATCATGTTCATGGGATTATTGAAATTCGGAAAGCTGATCAAAT
>JAGTVG010000159.1 GCA_018224645.1 Cyclobacteriaceae bacterium | reverse complement strand
CTGGCTCATGAATCATTTCGACAAAATTATCGACAAGATATACAGATATTGCCCTTGATTTCTCCCGGCTAAATGAATAAATTGGCATTAATAACCTGAGGGTTTCAGCCAATGAAAAGGATAACCATACCCGTTAAAAATAAATTGGAGGATGAGGTAAATTTTAAAATATCCCGGTTCAGGGAAGCTATAAAAAAAACTTCTCCCCATAAACATGATGATTATTTCGAACTGATATTTCTGAACGAAGGAGAAGGTTTTCATAGCATAGAATCAGAAAAATACCTGGTTTCCACGCCTGAATTTTACATACTCAAACCCGGTCAGCTTCATTTCTGGCAGTTCACTTCGATTCCCAAAGGTTTTGTGATCCTGTTTAAGGATTCATTTTTCGATCATGTCAGGGAAGCACAGCATATAGAATTGATCCGCCGTTTAAAAAATCTTGTCAGGATCCCGGTTCCGTCAGTATACACCCCGCAATATGTTTTCAATGAAATATTCAGGGAATATTCTAACAATACTGCCTATTCGAAAGAAATCATTCTTGGTCACCTGCAGGCCCTGTTTGCCAAAATATTACAGCTGGCGGAAATCAATTCCAGAGGGTCCGATTTACCCCTGTCTCTGTATGATAAATTCCTGAATCTCCTGATCAAAGAATGTCCCCGACTTCATAAAGTAAACGAGTTTGCAGAAATATTAAATATTACTCCTCAGAAACTTAATCATATTTGTCAGCAATACACGAAAAAAAGTGCGAGCCACCACATAGCCGACCGGCTGTTACTCGAGGCCAAACGGCATATATTGCATACCGATATGAATATGAATGAAATAGCGGATGTGCTTCATTTCAATGATGCATCCTATTTTGTAAAATTCTTCAGGAAGCAGGAATATATCACCCCTTTACAATTCAGGGAAAAGCATCAAAATTACCAAAATCGGTTGGATTAGTACCATAAATTAACCCCGGTACACCTTTAATTTTGTACATACATGAACATGTCGGGCGATGGATAACCTATTTTCCGAAATGAACCTGAATTCTATGGTCAGGCAGCCGTTTTATTGTTCAGGTAATGACATAAACCAATACATTGGAAATAATCATCATATCATTCGCCGCTTTCCTGACTGCCATCCTGACTTTCTTTTCGGGATTCGGCTTAGGCACCATTCTTACGCCGGTATTTATCCTATTCTTTCCTGTTGATCTGGCCATTGCCCTGACCGGGGTGGTCCATTTTTTTAACAATGTATTCAAACTGATCCTGGTCGGAAGGAGTGCGGACAAAAAGGTGCTGTTGCGTTTCGGAGTACCTGCCGTGTTAGCCGCCCTTGGAGGGGCCTGGGTTCTGCTCAACATAACGGATCTCAAACCGCTTTTCAGTTATTCGGTGGCTGGCCAGACATTTGTCGTAACCCCCATAAAGTTCATTATATCCATCCTCCTGATCCTTTTTTCAATGATTGAACTATTGCCTTTTTTTGAGAAACTGGAGTTCGGACGGGCAAAACTTCCTGTAGGAGGCATGCTGAGTGGCTTTTTCGGGGGTTTATCCGGACACCAGGGCGCCCTGCGTAGTGCTTTTTTAATCAGAGCGGGACTATCCAAGGAAGCTTTCATAGGCACTTCTGTGGTCATTGCCAGTTTTGTTGACTTCACGCGACTGTCTGTTTATGCAACCCGGTTTGGTGAATCGGGGCTGGGAGAAAATCTTGCGGTCGTCCTGAGCGCCACGATTGCTGCCATTGCCGGAGCTTTTCTGGGCAACCAGCTGTTAAAAAAGATTACATTGAAACTTATCCAGCAGCTTGTGGCCGGTTTGCTGATACTGATCTCGATAGCCCTGGGGGCTGGAATCATTTAAAATCAACAAAGAATGAAAAAATCAAATGTAAAACAGATGAGAAAGGGTGAAGCAGTGTTGGCCGTGTTGCTTTTCTTTATTTTTCATTCATCCTGCGGACAGACGGATTTAAGAACGCTGCTGGATATTTCTGAAAAAAACTATCCTGCCATTACGGCAAAACAGGCGCTGGCCGAAGCTGCCAGAGGAGAAATTTCGCTTGAAAAAAATACGCTGATTCCCTCGCTGGCCGCAGCTTACGAGACAAATTATGCCACCTATAACAACATCACCGGAATGAGCTACCCGGGAACGGTGATACCCATCAGCGGTCCGCCATCTACTGAGAATTCTGATGATCCTGTCCCAGGTTCGGCGGCAAGCCTGATGCTCAGATGGATTCCGGTAACATTCGGTCAACGTTCTGCATCCATTGCTTATTTTCAGAAACTCTATGAAAAACAACTCTCGGAAATTGAGGATATATCACTCAGGGTCAAATTCAGGGTTATCCTGACGTATCTGGAAATAGCCGCTACCAGGGAACTCATTAAAGCTTATCAAAAAAACATTGAAAGGTATGTTTTTAATCTCAGTCAGGTCAATTCGCTGGTTTCGGCAGGTATTCGTCCAGCGGTAGACAACCTGCAATTCAAGGGGGAATTATCCAGGGCCAGAACGGAACTTATAAAACTGGAAAACCTTCTGGAAACCCAAATGGAGGAACTCAGAGAACTTGTCGGTTCAGAGGAACTGAAGGATATCCGGATATCCGGATTTTTCTTTCAGAACCTTCCTGTCAAACCTGTAAATCATGATCCGGCGGATCAAAATGTTCCGGATTCAATGGTCAATCCAGTACTCAAAATGGCCTGGTTTGACGTGGAGGCGAATTATGCACGGTTAAAACAGATCAACCGGTCCTGGACACCAAGGGTGACGTTATGGGGAACAACGTATGCCCGTGGATCAGGAATCAGTTACAAAGGAGAGGTCAATAAGTTGGATGGATGGTCATTCAGCCGTTATAATTACGGGGTCGGAATACAGGTGGTAATGCCCATTCTGGGAATCGCCCATATAAAGTTAAAAAGCCGGCAACAGGAAGCGCTTATTCAGAATTCCGAAAGCATTTTTAAAAATACCAGGCTAGCCTTGAACAAACAGGAAAACCTTGCCCTTAATGATCTGGTCAGTTCACTGCGGATAGCGGATGAAGTACCGGTCGAATATGAGGCAAGTGAATCAGCCTATTACGCGCTTCAAAGCCGGTACAATGCCGGTCTGATTGACTATGCCGAATTGATCCGGGCACAATACGATCTGCTTAATGCAGAAGCAGGTTTAAAAAACGCTTATGTCAGTTCCTGGAAAGGTTTACTGAAACTTGCCGTAATCAGGGGAGATATAGATATTTTTCTTGATCAGGCCGAATAGGTTGAAAAGAAAATAGAAAATATAAACAGGAAATGTTATAGGAATGAGGCATACCAATCATTCAACTTTTCCGGTCACATTCAGAATTCTTCGTTTCAGAATTTAATTATAATAAGAATGAATTTAATAGAAGGAGCATTAAATAAACCGGTAACAGTAATGGTTGCATTGCTTGCCATAGGCTTTTTTTCCTTTCTCGCCATCAGGGATATGAAGCTGGATATCTTTCCTACCTTCGGTCTGCCAACCATTTACGTGGCACAGCCCTACGGCGGGCTGTCTCCGGAGCAGATGGAATCATTTGTAACCAATTATTACGAATACCATTTCCTCTATGTAACCGGTGTTAAAGCGGTCGAATCCAAGTCGGTTCAGGGAAATGCCCTCATCAAGATCATCTTTCATGATGGCACGGATATGAGCCAGGCGGCTGCGGAGGTGGTGGGTTATGTGAACAGGTCACGGGCTTTCATGCCTCCCGGTACAGTACCACCATTCATTACCCGGTTCGACGCGGGAAGTGTTCCTGTAGGACAGCTCGTATTTTCATCCGAAACGCGAACCCTCGGTGAAATTGCCGATCTGGCTTTATTTAAAGTCAGACCCATGTTCTCCACCCTGCCCGGCGTATCTGCTCCTCCTCCCTTTGGTGGTGCCGCCAAAACAGTGATCATAAAGGTGGATCCGGAGAAAGTCAGAAGATACAATTATACACCTGATGAAATCGTTCAGGCACTTGCCGAATCCAACACCATTTCCCCGGCAGGGAATATCAGGATCGGTGACGAAACGTTGATCACCCCGGTAAATACGGTTGTTGAGGATGTAAAAGAGCTTGAAAACATTCCGCTGAAACTGGGCAAAGGAGCCTCTGTTTACCTCAGGGATTTAGCCACGGTAAATATTGGTACGGATGTTACCACCGGTTATGCACTGGTTAATGGTGCCCGGTCTGTATATATACCAGTAACGAAACGGGCTGATGCCTCCACCTGGGATGTTGTGAAGAATGTAAAGAGGGCTTTGCCAGACATGCAGGCTGCAGTTCCGGAAGATATCGAGGTGTCATATGAATTTGATCAGTCAGGTTATGTGATCAATTCTTTAAAAAATGTACTTCTTGAAGGCGGTATTGGGGCGCTCCTTACGGGATTAATGGTATTACTTTTTCTCAATGACCGCCGTGGCGCATTGATCGTTGTTTTTACAATCCCCGTTGCCTTATTGTCAAGTGTGATATGCCTCAATGTGATTGGCATGACCATTAACATCATGACCCTGGGAGGACTTGCATTGTCCGTTGGGATATTGGTTGATGAAGCAACGGTAACCATTGAGAATATTCACAGGCATATGGAAATGGGAAAGCCTAAAGCAAAAGCCGTTCTGGATGGGTGTAAGGAAATTGTTACACCGAAATTACTTATCCTTTTCAGTATTCTTGCGGTTTTTGCCCCTGCCCTTTTTATGTCAGGGGTGCCCAGGGGAATGTTTATGCCAATGTCTCTCGCGGTCGGTTTTGCCATGATCGCTTCCTTCCTGTTATCAATGACTTTTGTGCCCGTTATGGCTGTCTGGACCATGAAAAATACAGGCTCCAACAGCCATGAGGATGGAAGGTTCGCACATTTCAAAACCCGGTACGTGGGATTCATGAAAGTACTGACAACCAACAGTAAGATGGTAATTGCTTTATATTTCGTCCTGGCTACAGGGCTTTTTTCATTGGGATTTTATACCATCGGGCTGGATATTTTCCCCAAGGTAGATGCAGGTCAGGCTCAGGTTAGGTTGCGGATGAACACCGGCACCCGTATTGAACGGACGGAAGAAGCCACCCTGGAATTACTCAAAACGGCGGAGGAAATTGTGGGGGAAGGCAATGTAGAAATAAGTTCTGCCTTTATCGGCACGCAACCTTCCAGCTTTCCGGTAAACCTGATACACTTATGGACCAGCGGTCCGCATGAAGCGGTGATCAGGATCAACCTGGCTGAAGATGCGGCTTTTCCCATTGAACTGTTCAAGGAGGAAATGAGAGAAAGATTCAACAAAAAAATTCCAGGTGCAAAGCTTTCTTTTGAACCGGGAGACCTGGTAGACCAGGTGATGAACCTGGGTGCAACCAATCCCATCGAAGTCGCTGTTCTGGGAAGAAACCTGGAATCATCCCTGATAATTGCAGAACGATTACAGGATAACCTGAACAATATCCCGTATTTCAGGGATGTACAAATAACAACGCCGCTGGACTATCCGGGTCTTAAAATTGATATTGACAGGGTAAGGGCAGGACAACTGGGCCTGACTGTAAATAATATTGCCAGATCTATGGTCACGGTCACATCCTCCAGCCGGTTTACACAACCCAATTACTGGCGGGATGCAGCATCCGGAGTCGCTTACCAGGTTCAGATCGAGTATCCACAATACCTGGTCAATAAAGTGGAGGAGATCGAAATGATTCCAGTGGTCAATGATAAGGATAAAAAAATATATCTGAGGGATGTTGCTGACTGGCACCTGACAAATAGCCCCGCTGAATATGACCGCTTAAATCAGCAACGGTACATCACTTTAACTGCCAACATACACGATAAGGACCTGGGGGCCGCCGTTAAGGCACTTGATAAAACCATTGCAGATCTGGGTGAACTTCCCCGGGATGTAAAAATACTGAAAAGGGGACAGGTCGATCTGCTGGAACAGACGCTGAGTGAATTACAATTGGGTTTATTGATTGCCATGGTGGTTATTTTCCTCATGCTGGCAGCCAGCTTCCAGTCTTTTAAGGTCTCCCTGGCTGTTGTATCCATCCTACCGGCAGTTAACGCCGGTTCTGTTCTGTTTTTGCTCGCTTTCGGACACACATTAAATATTCAATCCTACATGGGAGCGATCATGGCAGTTGGTGTGGCTGTGGCAAATTCCATTTTATATGTGACCAATGCTGAGGATCTGCGCAGGCAGGGTGACCCGGAAGCGTATTTCCATGCTGCCTCAAACCGGTTACGTCCTATTTTGATGACGAGCTTTGCGATGATCGCCGGGATGACTCCGATGGCAATGGGACTTGGTGAAGGAGGAGACCAGATAGCCCCACTGGGAGTTGCGGTAATTGGTGGCCTCCTGTTCTCCATGTTTAGCACACTTCTTTTTTTACCGCTCGTTTATAAAGCCCTGATCGGAACACATAAATTTGTGAGTGTGTCCTTAAATCCCGGTGACGTTCAAAGCAAATATTATCAGAAAAATTAACCCTGAAATAAGATGAGTAAATTATTTATGATGCTGTTAATGGTGATTTCAGCCTGTCTTTTTTCCTGTTCCCGGGAAAATGAGGAAGCCCGGATAAAAGAGGATATCAAAAATGCGTTTACCCTCAGGAAGACGGAAGTAAATAAAACCCTAAATCTTCCGGCTGAACTCCTGCCCTATGAACGTGCTGAGATCAATGCCAGGATAGAAGGATATCTCCGCAGTGTTTCGGTTGACATCGGGGATGTGGTAAGAAAAGATGAGATTTTAGCTTTGCTGGATGCACCGGAGATCATCGCCCGTTTCGCGGAAGCCAATGCCAGATCACTGGAAGCGGAAGCCAGGTTAAACGCCAGTCTGGATCATTACAACCGGATCACTACCGCTGCCAAACAGCAGGGAGTGGTGGCAGAAGCGGAATTGATCAGTACCAGGAATCACATGCTGGCAGACAGTGCAGCCTTGCTTTCGGCCAGATCAACTGCTGAAGCCTACCAGCAATTACAGGCCTACCTGACCATCAGGGCCCCGTTCAATGGAATTATCACCAGCCGTTCCGTTGATCCAGGTGATTTGGTAGGTAGTGCCGGCAAGATCCCACTGATGACCATTGAACGTCCGGAGATTTTGCGGTTGAGAATTTTTGTTCCGGAATCATATGTAAACAATGTTCCGGCAGATGTAATGATTACCTTTACAACAGAATCGGTT
>JAGTVG010000158.1 GCA_018224645.1 Cyclobacteriaceae bacterium | reverse complement strand
TGAAGTGGCCGAACAGGTGGAATATTGTAACGGTATAGCTGATACCCCCATGGGAAAATGGCGCACTGAAAATAGCGAAAATGATCCATTCCACGTGAAATACTGGGCTGTAGGGAATGAAATGTACGGAGACTGGCAATTGGGGCATATGCCACTTGAAGAATATGTAAAAAAACATAACCGCGTGGCGGAAGCCATGTGGAAAGTGGATCCTGGCATTCAGCTTGTTGCCGTCGGAAGTGTCGGGGAATGGAGTGAAACGATGCTTTCCCAATGCGCAGATCACATGACCATACTGAGCGAACATATTTACTGTAAGGAGGAAAAGGATGTTATGACTCATGTGCGTCAGATCCCTGAAAATATCAGGCGCGTAGCAAGCCATCACAGAAAATACCGTGAAGAAATTCCCGGTCTTTCCGGAAAAAATATCAGGATCGCCATGGATGAATGGAATTACTGGCACGGGGATTATCTGTATGGTGAACTGGGCTGCCGGTATTTCATGAAGGATGCACTTGGCATTGCAGCAGGTTTTCATGAATATTTCAGGAACAGTGACCTGTTTTTTATGGCGAATTATGCTCAGACGGTGAACGTTATCGGTGCCATCAAAACAACCAAAAAAAATGTTGAATTTGCCGCCACAGGCATGGTCCTGAAATTGTACCGGAACTATTTTGAATCAATCCCGGTGACAGTCGAAGGTGTACCGGCTCCGCTGGATATATCAGCCGCTATTGATGAAGATAGCCGACAGCTGACGATAGGGATAATCAATCCGGACAGTGTGGAAATGGATTTCAACCTGGATATTCCGGGATTTCCCACAAAGGAAATTCTCGAAATCCTTGAAATTGCCAATCCGGATCCGATGGCATACAATGCTCCTGGTGAAAAAAGGATGATCGACATCATATCAAAGGAACCAGGCGATTCTGATTATCTGAAGGTTTCACCCTATTCCATTTCCATGGTAAAAATCAGACTGAAATAGTTTGAATCTGAAACCATCCGAGAATGGATTTAAATAAAACCAGGGAAGAAATATCATTTCTTCGGTTTCCTGGATAAAAAAAGCCTGATATCCCTGGAATAGAAAAGTATAAATATTAATATCATATTCAGGAAGATCACCATATAAAACCCCAGGTGATCTCCATCCAGCGTAAACAAGCTGAAAATCAAGCCTATGGTGAGGATGCCAAACAGGAATAACAAGACCCATCTCATAAACCTGATCTTTAAAAGAACTCCTGCGATAAGAATCAATCCAAATGGCAAACCCATGATCCGGATATGTTCGTTTTGGTCGACAAAAAGTCCGCTGAAATGGACAGGAAGAATATATGTAACTGACAGGATGATCAGGCAGATTAAGGCGACTTCTATGACTAATTTAGGTTTCATGGTGTTCCGTTTGACCAATAAGGCTTGCTGAATCCGGAATTGCTTTTGACAGAATCCGTTTTACCACCCTACCTCAGACTGACATGGAACTTAATATTTTTTTCCAAGGATAAAAAGAAAGCATGGCATTATCTGATATAGCCGGTGGTAAATACATCAAATCCGTTCTCCACTCCTATCCGCATGGCAGGCTGGATTTCCATGATCGCCCCACCCCACTCATTAAAATCAAAATCATGAGGCGTTTGGAACCAGCTTTCGATATTCATAATGATCTCAATTTCCTTTGTTTCGCCTGGTTCCAGCATAAAATCGGAGTCCGGTAATCCGACGGTAAAATAATTCTGGACAAATGCATAGATCGAATCATAGTTGATCACATCCCCTTTATATAACTGGCCAATGCCGAGATGGAAATTGTATATCTGTTCTTCAGTGTTTTCATCCAGCCATTTACCGTTGATCATCATATAATGATACCCTCCGCCCAGAATATCCGGCCACATCATCTTATCTTCCGGAGGATTGACATACATAAAGGAAATGTTCTTTTCCTCAGGTATGCCAAAAATGAACGTAATGGAATCATAATTGCCGGCAGGTATATCGTCATAAACCTCCCAGGTAAGTGTGGAAGGGATATCCAGTTCCACATAATGTATGTCCTTCCAATCCCCGATTTTTTTTTCAGATCCGTTGGATTGATGAAGGATGACATCCGAAATAAAATACATGACCTCATTGATCTCATAGGGATTCCCGGCAGCATTCATATACATCATGGAATCGATAATTAATGGTTTGCTGTCCACAAAATGATTGAATTGCAACCGGATTTGGCCAGTTTCCGGAGGAGGAATTATGTCTTCCCCTGGCTCCTTATTACAGGAATTCAGGATAAAAAAAGCGCCTATTGCGAGGAATATATATTGATATTTACTCTTCATAATCTTTAAAGGTTCACATATAATGTGGCAAAGAATACCCTGCCCGGTTCATAAAGATTTTCATTTGTTCCGATTATTCTTCTGTTGAGATGTTCATAATAATTGCGGTCAAAAAGGTTCGTGACGCCGGCATTTATCTCCGTTAAACGATTGATCTTAAAATTTGCTGAAAAATTCAGAATACAAAAACCTGGTGTGGAAGGTTCGTAAAATGCTTCAGAAACGTGATCCTGCCGGGCAACTGCCCGGACCGTCAACCTGGGGACAAGATTCCCTTTAAACAGCCTGTAGTAAATATTCATGGTGGCTTCAAATGGGGGAATTTCAGGCAAGGCATCGTTTCGGATTTCCACATCATCAACTACCTCTGTGCCGTTGGTAATATATTTTTTTACCGCCGGGATTACCGCATAGGTATAGGCTGCGACAAGATCACCTCCAAGTTTATGCCTGTCCGGAGATTTATACCCAAATTCAAATCCTTTTGAAGTAATGTAACCTGCATTGTAGAATTGTTTGACACCCGGAGCTCCCGGAGTTTGCGGGGTTATGACGGAGGAAGGCAGGAGATTGGCGTTTATATAATCCTGGACAAAGGAGTAGAAAAAATTCATATAAACATCCCCAGTCCTTTCCTTGCTGATCTGGAGGGTGAGGTCGATTTCATTATTTGTTTCAGGTTTTAATTGCGGGTTTCCCAGGTAATCATATTTATCATAACCTACCGCAAGGAGCTTGATATACCTTTCCAGCATGTTGGGGCTTCGTGTTCCCCTTCCCAGCCCCAGTGAAATTTCCAGCCAGGGATTGATCGATTTAGTGATCCCGAAACTGGCGCTCAGATTAAAATATTCGGAACCTGTCTCATTAAAATATTCGACACCATTTTCGATGATCTCCAGCGTATCCCCGGAGGTAGCCTGGTTATAATCCATCCGCAAGCCACCATATATCTCATAAGATGCAAACAAGGTCTTATACTCGGCAAAAAAACCGGTATTCCGGATCAATGCGTCCAGCCATAAATTTTTAGTATTTTTTGATGTGGTCCCCATCATTGACATATATCCAACCCTCTTCCCATCCTTTTGGATATTTTCATGGTCGATTCCTGTCTGTAAACCATGATTCCCGATTTGTATGTTTATGGCAGTTCTTCCGCCGGTATTTACAGCATCCACATCAGTGGTCATCTGCATGGTTGAAAAACTTGCCCGATGGCTGTTGTCCATGACATGATATACATCCGAACGGTATAATTTTACCTCGAGTGAACGGATAAATGGACCCAGCCTTTCAGCCTGATAATCGAAAGAATATATATGGGTATCATCTGATTTTTCATCCATGGGCAGGGCCGGAAACATCACGTCCCTGCCATGAACTCCGTCCCAAGAAAGTATTATCTTGTGTTTTTTACTGAATGAAAGGCCAAATTTTGCCGTATGGTTATATTTCAGGAAAGCAGAGCTGTAGACCGTATCGATGCCTTCGCGGCTTCCGCTTTCATAGTTGCCGTAATTCCTGTACCCGCCTGCGACATGAAAAAAAACCGTCCGATTTCCGCCGAAAACCGAACCATGAATTTTCTTTCCATTCCAGTTGGATTCCATCCCCAACATGGCATTGGTATGAATTTCAAATTTTTCGTATGGCTTTGGGAACGCTGAGACAAGGTTGATCAGACCCCCGAAGGATGGGCCATACTTCATTGAAAATGGTCCCTTGATAATTTCAATATTTTCAATGTCTTCCGCCTCGATATGGGAAGAAACAGGATCCATCCGGTTGGGACAACCACCCTCTATTTTAATTCCGTTGTTCATGATGACATTCAGCTGGCTGTATTTATACCCCCGGACCACGGGATCGATGGCCGATCCGCCGCGGCGTATCCCTGATACATTGGGAATTCTTCGTAAAAATTCGCCAACATCCCGGATGCTGGTGCTTTGCAGTTCGGCCCTGTCAATATAGTTCGTGGCTATATAGGATACCCGTTTTATCATTTTATCACTGATGGTGATGGGCTCAAGCAGAATTGTATCCTCCAGCTCCATTTGGGCCTGACTGTACTGCATCAGACCAACAAACATAAAGACAGTCAATAAAAAAAATTTACTCATTATCTTAATGGAAATTCCCTTGTGTGAATAAACCTAATCCCCCGAAAAGAAATACCTGCAACAAAAATCCCCTCTTTTACCGCCACTGAATCTGATCTTTCCGATCCTTCAGCAAAAATCGTTTCTATAATAACATATCTCAGCAGGAAATCAGTTCAATCACAACTGATTTTTCCTTCCCTACATTTACTTTTTGAATAATGTATTCAATGGCTTTTTCCGAATATCCTGATTTTTTA